>CAZDCN010000207.1:0-5036 GCA_964503945.1 uncultured Caldilineales bacterium | reverse complement strand
TGATGCAGTCGATGATGCCGTCGGGTTCATATTGGCGCACGAACCGGGCCAGGGTCGAGTGGTTAAGTATCGCCTCTTTGCGTTCCCCCACCATCGGGTCCAGCAGGTCGGCCAGCAGATGTTGGCGGATCTCCCCATCGGCCAGCATCTCCTCCCATCTCAGGTCCTTATACTCCCACCGTACAAATATGTTGCCCCAGCACGCGCTGATTTTTGTGCCGTCGGGCGCTTCCTCGGCCAGCAAAGCCGCAGTTTCCTCGGCGCTGGTCTGGTCAATGGAAGCGATGATGAGATGCGCGGGCCGGAATCGGAGCAACTGCCGGGACACCGCCTTGCCCACCTGTCCGGCGCCGCCGAGAATCAGGAAATTCTTGCCTTGGATCTCCATGCGTCTGTCCTCCGTTGGACGAGCTATTGAGTTGGATTTTTGACCATCCAATGATACCATGATCCCGTACGGCCTGACCATTCTGCCTCTGGCCATCCATCAGGTGGCTGAATTGTCGCCCAGAAATCGCCTCCCTTTCTATTATCAGCACTGGTATCAGCACTGGAGGCGCTCTTTAATCTGTAAAAATCCGTAGGATCTGCGTTGTCCGCGGTCTCCTTCGGTGCACTCCGCCAGGTGAAAATCATGAAACAACCCCGCAACTCCCTCACCATCCTAATCCTCGTCCCAATCCTCGCCTTCCTCCTAGCGGCCTGCCAGCCGCCCGAACCCGCGCCCCCGGCCACGCCCACCGCGGAACCCACCTTCGCACCCACAGCGACTCCCCCCCTCGCGCCCACGTCGGAACCCACAGCCGCGCCCACCCAACCACCTGCCTCGGGCAAAACGCCCCTCTACCTCAACCTCATCTGGCATCAGCACCAGCCCCGCTACTACGTGGACCCGGACACGGGTGTGGTCACCCGGCCCTGGGTGCGGGCCCATGCCACCAAAGATTACTACGACATGGCCGCCATGGCGCGGGACTATCCCAACGTCAAATTCACCATCAACCTCACGCCCGTGCTCATCGAACAGCTCGACGCCATCAGCAACGGAACCAAAGACGTCTATTGGGTGTTGGGCGAGAAGCCCGTGGACCAGCTCAGCGAGGACGAGAAGCGGTTCATCCTCACCCGATTCTTCGACGCCAACTGGCAGAACGTCATCCCCCGCTTCCCCCGCTATCAGGAGCTGCTGACCAAGCGGGGGACCGCAGCCGACCCGGACAGCATCGACGCCGCCCTGGCGCGCTTCACCGACCAGGATTTTCGCGACCTGCAGGTGTTATGGAATCTGGCATGGATCGATCCCGACTTCCTGGCCCAGGAGCCCCTGAAATCCCTGGTGGACAAAGGCCGGGATTACACCGAGGAGGACAAGGCCATCCTCTTCTCCGAGATCCAGCGCATCGTGGATGGCGTGCTGCCCTTGCATAAGGAATTGCTGCAGGAAGGGCGCATCGGCCTCATCACCTCGCCTCTCAACCACCCTATCCTCCCCCTCATCTTCGACACGAACCAGGCCCTCATCGGCGACCCCGAAGCCAGCGTGCCCGACCCCCACTTCGCCTATCCTAATGACGCCATCGCCCAGCTTAAGCGCGCCCGCCAGGTCTTCAAAGACCACTTCGGCGCGGACCCGGTGGGACTGTGGCCCAGCGAAGGCGCGGTCTCCCAGGCTATCGTGGGCATCGTGGGCCGCAACGGGTTTCAGTGGATGGCCTCGGGCGAGGACGTGCTCGCGCCCTCCCTGGGCATGCCCAACTTCACCCGCGGCGCGCACGACGTGGTGGAGGATGCGGACGCGCTCTATCGCCCCTACATCGTCACGGGCAAGAAGGGTGAGCGGGTCTACGTCTTTTTCCGGGACCGGGTGCTTTCGGACAAAATCGGCTTCAACTACAGCGGCATGCCGCCCGAAGCCGCGGCTCAGGATTTCATGGACAGCCTGCACCGCATCAAGGCCCGGCTGGACGCCCAGGGCGCGGAAGGCCCGCACATCGTCTCCGTTATCCTGGATGGCGAGAACGCGTGGGAAAACTATCCCAACGACGGCAAAGACTTCCTCAACGCGCTCTACACCGCGCTCAGCCAGGCCGACGACATCGAGATGATCACCCCCACCGAATACCTCACCCGCTATCCCGACCAGCAGGAGCTGGAGAACCTGTGGGCGGGAAGCTGGTTTTCCTCCGATTTCGGCACCTGGATCGGCGAGGATGAGGAGCTGAAGGCCTGGACCTATCTGCGGGATGTGCGCGCCTTCCTGGCCGACTACGACCTCTACCGCCGCCGCACGCCCCCCTCGCCCGCGACCCTGCAGAAGGCCCTGGAATTCATGTACGCGGCCGAGGGCTCCGACTGGTTCTGGTGGTATGGCCAGGATCAGGACAGCGGCGATGACGGCTACTTCGACCTGGCCTTCCGCTCCCTGCTCATGGAAGTGTACAAGGCCCTGGAAACGCCCCCGCCCGATTTCCTGCAAGTCCCCATCGTCACAGCGAAGCCCGCGGCCGCGGAGCAGACGCCCAAGGACCTGATTACCCCCACCATCGACGGCCAGGCCGAGGAAGCCTGGGCCCAGGCCGGGCGCTACGGGGTGGCGGGCGGCGCCCAGGCCCGTTCCGACGACATCGTCACCGCGCTTTACTACGGCTTCGACAAGGACAACCTCTACCTACGGCTGGATGCGCGTGAGGCCTGGACCACTCTGGGCGAACAGGGCGCAGCCGATTTCTATCTGGGCTTTCCCAACGCGGGGTCGGCCAACGCCTTCACCCGCACCAGCGCGGACCAGGAGATGAAAACAATCATTGGCTTTGGCGCCACCCACCTGGTCTCGGTGGATCTGGCCTCGGGCCAGGCCGCGCTGATGACGCCCGCCGCGGGCCTGTGGCAGGCCGCGGCGGAGCAGGCGGGCGTCCAGGCGGCCGTGGGCGACAAGGTCATCGAGCTGGCCCTGCCCTGGACGCTGTTCCCTGAGGTGCAGGCGGGTGACGCCATCAACCTGCGCGCGGTGGTGGCCGAGGGCATGCGTGAGGTCCAGCTCATTCCCCGCGAAGGCCCGGCCCGCATCACCGCGCCCGACCTCAGCAATCTCACCCTCATCCTCGACATCCCCGACAAAACCGGTGACGACTACGGTCCCGGTAGCTACACCTATCCCACCGACGCCGTGTTCAAGCCGGGCGTCTTCGACCTGGAGGATGTCAAGCTCTTCCTGGATGCGGACAACCAGGCGCTGGCGGCCCGTTTCGACGTGGTCGGGCCGGTGGACAACCCCTGGGGCTCGCCCAATGGCCTGGCCTTGCAGACCTTCGACCTCTATATCGACGTGGACCCGGGCCAGGATACGGGCTGCAAGGGGCTCTACAAGGGCCGCAACGCCCGTCTGGCCGACGGTTTCGGCTGGGAGTTCATGTTCACGGCCGAGGGCTGGGAGCCGGGCATGTTTGTGTGTCAGGATGGCAAGGCCGTGAAGGCGTCAGGCGAAATGCGCATCATCGTCACCGACCCGAAGCAGGGCGTGGTGGATGTGCGGGTTCCCCTCAGCGCCATCCCCGGCGATTTCGATCCGGCCCGGGCCGGGTGGCTGGCCCTGGCCCTGAGCCAGGAGGGCGCGGGCGGCGACGCCAGCAAGCGCGGCCGCGTGCGCGACGTGACGCCCGCGGGCGGGCAGTGGGTGTTCGGCGGCGCGCCCGACGACACGAACCACACCCGCATCATCGACGCGGCCCTGCCCGAGGGCGTGGAGCCGAGCCAAGAGGCGGGCCTGAGCGACTATGTCCCCAGCCAGGAAGACTTCTCCACCCTGCCTCCCGACGCGTTCGGGCAGTTGCCCATGGTCGTGGCAAAATAGCCGGGCGGGTTTTCTGCCGCCCCCGCTGGGGGATGATTCCCCGGCCATACGGTGCGCCTGCCGGGCTGGACCGACTTCATCCGGCGTTACTTTGCAGCAATTCCTAATTTAAGCAAATCCGACCCAAACGCGCTTTTTTGAAGCGTTTAGGCCTGCTTTTGGCCCTCCTCTCCTCGCCGGGGGATCAGTTCCTCGGCTGCATAACAGATGCCATGAGCGGCGGCTCACCGATAAGGATGAAAACGCAGTCGCCAGGGGCAGGCGCCAGGTCGCATTGCTGATAACTTCACATCTACACGGACTCATCCCATGCCCGTTATCGAAACCCAGCAACTCACCAAATACTACGGCAAGGCCCGGGGCATCATCGATGTGGATTTGCAGGTGGAGGAGGGGGAGATCTTCGGGTTCATCGGGCCCAACGGCGCGGGCAAATCCACCACCATCCGCCTGTTGCTCAACCTCATCTTCCCCACCAGGGGCGGCGCTCGTATTTTTGGCAAGGATGTGGTGCGCGACGGGCCTGACATCCGCCGCCATATCGGCTATCTCCCCTCCGAAGTCTTCTACTACCCCCACATGAAGGTCATCGACCTGCTCAACTACGCGGCCAGTTTCTATCCGGGCGACCACCGTGGGCGCCTGCATGAACTGGCCGACCGCATGGAGTTGGACTTGAACCGCCGCATCCAGGACCTGTCGTATGGGAACCGTAAGAAGGTGGGGATTGTGCAGGGCTTGTTGCACAGCCCGCGGCTGCTGTTGCTGGATGAGCCCACCCTGGGGCTGGACCCCCTGATGCAGCGCACTTTCTTCGATCTTGTCCGGGAGGAAAACGCCCGCGGGGTGACGGTGTTCTTCTCATCCCACATCCTGGGCGAGGTGCAGCGCCTGTGCCATCGGGTGGCCATCATCAAGGAAGGCCGCATTGTCGAGGTCTCCGACATCCGCACTCTGCAGAAGAACAACTACAAGCGCATCTACGTGGCGGCCAAAGCCATTCCCGACGGCTATTTCGACCTGCCGGGCGTGACAAACCTGGAGCCCACGGATGGCGGCGTTCAGTTCTTCTACAAGGGAGACATTGACGTCATGGTCGCTCGCATCAGCCAGCTGGATCTCACCGATCTCACCATCGAAGAGCCCACCCTGGAAGAAATCTTCATGCATTACTACGAGTAAGCAA
>CAZDCN010000206.1:0-5044 GCA_964503945.1 uncultured Caldilineales bacterium | reverse complement strand
GCGCCTCACGTTTTACGTTTTACGCATGACGCCGTTGAAGGCTCGGCCAACGCTGCCTCTGAGAAGGTCTCCGCAAACGACGCCAACGTCTATTTACGAAGCAGGCGCCATGAGCGTTTGCACGCCAATAATGACGAAAATTTCGTCTACGTCATGCTGAGCGACCGAAGGGAGCGAAGCATCTAGCGAGCGAAGCGAGCGCCTGGGGGCGCTACGCTAGACCCTTCGGTCGCTACGCTCCCTCAGGGTGACGTGAGAGAGGCCTATTTACGAAGCAGGGATCACTGTCCCGCTGGCAAAGCCTCGAATTGCGTGACCTCGGGCGCTTCTTCATAGCGGGACGGACACTTCAATAGCAGATTGTCGGCCTTGAAAGAACCGTCGGGCTGAATTTCTCCCTCGACGATGGCCTCGGTGGCCCGGCTGAAGTTGCTGGGGCGGCTGCCGTGGAAGCTGACCAGCACGGCCTGCCCCGTCTGATCCGTCATCTTGAAGCGGAGCATGAGATTGGTGGCGTCCCAATCCTCGCTGCCTTGCACGATGGCTCCGGAAACGCGAATCTTTTTCCCTATGTAGGCTTGAGGATTGGCGTTCAATTCGTCCAGAGGGATGTAGTAAGCGCCTGTATTTTTGATGGCGCCATAGCCGAGATAAGCGATGGCAAGCACAATGAGGATGCCGCCGATGATAAACTTGAATTTTTTGTTGGGATTTTTAGCCGCGATTTTGGGCTGCGGAACGACAGATTCGGTCATATTCGTCAAACTCCGGTTGGCGCTGACGGGGACGTCAGTGAAGGGTTTTCACGAGTGAGGGCTGGCAAAGCGACATTATTATACCACGATGAGCGAACTAAAAAGTAACCCAGGGGCGGGTGGGACGTTAGAATTCGATGAGAATTCGTAAGCCAGCGCCCATTTCAGCGCCCGACGCCCCCTTCCCAAACGTCGTCCTCGTCCCACTCTTCCCACCCATCTTCCTCTTCTTCCCCCCGTGCTCTTTCCTCGCCCAATCCCAAATGGCGTTCTTCGATGATCTGCACAGCCCGAGGAGCCAGCGCCCGTTTCACCAACACCTTCACTTCGGCCAGGGGACCGAACTGCATCCCATACACGCTTCCCACCGACTCACCGCTGGTGATGGCGGGAATGCCCTCGCTGTCCAGCAGGGCCACCACCAGCGCCGCCTCCAGCTCATTGCCCGCGCGGTAGACCATCACCAGGCGATTTTCGTCATCGCCGAACGCGACGCGACTCGCGGCTTTGGCTCGGGCCGAGCGAAAAAGCCCGCGCATCCATGAAAGGGATAGGCTGCTCATACCCTTATTATAGCACATCCAGACAACCGCGCTTTCCCCTTCCGGTTTTCGCTCCCCCCTTTCTTTGACAGGAACGGGCGCGCTGGATATAATTATCTTGTATGGCCCGCTAGCTCAACTGGCAGAGCAGCTGACTCTTAATCAGCGGGTTCGGGGTTCGAGTCCCTGGCGGGTCACCTCAAGGCCCTCGGAGTCACGCTCCGGGGGCTTTTTTGATGTGAAACCCTCTGCCATCCCCAATCCATCGCCCATGAGTCCGGCCAAGCTTGACATCTCCATCCTTATCGTCTCCTGGAACGTGCGGGAGCTGCTGCTGGAATGCCTGGCCGCGTTGCCCGACGCGGTGGGCGAGGATTTCAGCTATGAAGTGATTGTAGTGGATAACGCCAGCAGCGATGGCGCGGTGGACGCGGTGCGAGAGGCGTTTCCCCATGTGCGGGTGATGGCCAATGCAGAGAATCGAGGGTTTACGGGCGGGAACAATCAGGCATTGGCCGCGGCCCGAGGCCGCTTCCTCTTCCTGCTCAACCCCGACACGAAACCCCTGCCCGGCAGCATCGCTGAACTCGCCCGCTTTCTGGACGCGCATCCCGACGCGGGCATGGTCGGGCCGCGCCTGCGCTATGGCGACGGCAGCCCGCAACCCAGCCGCCGTCGCTTTCCCACCTTGCTCACCCTCTTCACCGAAAGCACCGTCATCCAGCACTATGTCCCCAACCTCTCCATCTTCGCCCGCTACGTCATGGCCGACCAGCCCGATGATAGGACGCAGGAGGTGGATTGGCTGGTGGGCGCAGCCATCATGGTCCGGCGGGAGGTCTACGAGCAAATCGGGGGCCTGGACGAAGGCTTTTTCATGTATTCCGAGGAGCTGGACTGGTGCCGCCGGGCGAAAGAGAAGGGCTGGCGCATCCTCTTTGACCCCGCGGCCGAGATCATCCACTACGAGGGCAAATCCAGCGAACAGGCCGTGGCCCGCCGCGACATCGCCTTTTTCTCCAGCCGGGTGCGCTACGCGCGCAAATATCACGGCGCGTTCTGGGCCGAAATCCTGCGCCTGTGGCTGCTGACCACCTTCCTGTTCCAATGGCTGCGGGAGGGGGCCAAGTGGCTGGCGGGGCATAAACGACCGCTGCGCGCCCAGCGCATGGCCGCGTATCGGCGGGTGCTGAAGTCGGGGTTGAAGGGACAAGGGGAGTAAGTGGGTTGGGGTTCGACGATGGACTGCTTTTGAGACCTCGGAGGTCTGCGAGACCTCCGAGGTCTTTGCATCTGGAGCCTGCGACCACGGCAGGAAGCAGCAGGCCGTAGGAGCGAAGGGCCTTCGGGCCCGAGGCGTTGATTGGGCGATCGCGGCCGCGAAAGACTTTCAAGGTCTCGCAGACCTTGAAAGTCTCCTGTCCGCGGCCCGACGAAAGCATCTTACCCCCTGGATTTTGCGGATTGCTACGCCACTGGAAAGGCACATCCGCCCGCGCGCTTTGCCGAAAAAATGAAAGTAGTGTACAGTTCGGGACAGCGCCCCAGGCGACGCGAGGATTTGTGTGGCCGCTAAACGCATCGTCCTGATGATACCCATGCCCCCTCTTTTCATCCAGATGATCGGCTGTGGTGACTAACGCCCATCGCATCCTCTTCATCACCGGCGAATACCCGCCCATGCAGGGCGGCGTAGCCGACTACACCCGCGAGCTGGCCCGAGCCCTGGCCCGGGCCGGGCATGAAGTCGGGGTGTTGACGTCGGCGGAGGCCGCGCCCCCGCCCGCGGATCCCGACATCCGCGTGTTCCCCGTCATCGAAAACTGGGGCTGGAGCCTGTGGGACGCATTGGACGCGTTCACCGCGGATTGGCAGCCCGATGTAATTCACATCCAATATCAGACCGCGGCCTTCGCCATGCGCCCGGCCATCAACCTGTGGGCCTGGCGGCCCTGGTCGCAACGCCCGCGGGCCGTGACCGCGGTCACCTTTCACGATTTGCTCCCCCCCTATCTCTTTCCCAAGGCCCACTGGCTGGGCCTGCGGCAATGGGTCACTCACGCGCTGGCCCGCTCCCTGGACATCGCCATCACCACCAACCCGGAAGACACGGCCCAACTGCGGGCCGTGCGCCCCGACGTGGTGGAAATCCCCATCGGCAGCAACATCCCCGACGCCCCGCCCCCCGATTTCGACCGGGACGCCTGGCGGGCGCGGTGGGGCGTTCCCGCGGACGCCGCGCTCCTCTGCTACTTCGGCTTCCTCAACGCCAGCAAGGGGGGCGAGATGCTGGTGGATGTGTTGGGCGAGCTGGTTGACCGGGGTCAGAACGCGCATCTGCTCATGATCGGCGGCCGGGTGGGCGCGTCCGATCCCACCAATGACGCGTATCTGCAGAAAGTGGAAGCCCGCATCGCTGCCCGCGGCCTCGCCGACCGGGTGCACTGGACCGATCACATCCCGGGCGAACAAGTCTCCGCCGCCTTTCACATCTCCGACGCGTGTCTGCTGCCCTATCGGGATGGCGCATCCTACCGCCGCGGCAGCTTTATGGCCGCGCTGGAGCACGGCATGGCCATCGTCACCACCCCGCCCGCGGTCCCCTATCCCGACCTGGCGGATGGCGAAACTTTGCTCTTCGCCCCTCCGGACGACGCCCGGGCCATGGCCGACGCGGTGGAACGGTTGCTCACTGATGGGGCGTTGCGACGGCGTTTGGGCGAGCGGGCCAAAGCCCTCTCCCGAAAATTCGGTTGGGACGCCATCGCGGCCGCCTGCCTGCGAGCCTATGCCCGCGGGTGAGGGGCAGGTCTGGCCGCGGATCATCCATCCGCTGAAAATGAGGACACGGATTTCCACGGCTTTCGGACACAGATTGTTAATTCATTCGCGTTCATCCACGTGTTATTTTCAAAGCAAGAATTGCCCAAGCAGGGGCACTTGCACTATCATGAAGGCGTCGTTTTCCAAATCCCACACCTTCCACAAGGAGCATTCCAACTATGTCTCAACGAACTGTTATTTTGGCAAAAGCGAATCCCGTCAAGTTCACGGTTTTGGGTCAGCCCGTGCAGGTGGGCCAGCAGGCCCCGGCCGCCGCGGGCCGCACCAGCGGCTTCAGCACCGACACGTTTGACGTCATCAAGGACACCGAGGGCAAGATTCGCGTGCTGGTCTTCGTGCCCAGTCTGAACACGGGCATTTGCTCGGCCCAGGCCCGAAGATTCAACGAAACCTTCGAGGGTAACGACCGGGTCGTGGTCGTCACCATCAGCGCAGACCTGCCTTTCGTGCAGGAGCAATGGTGCGGTGCCGAGGGCCTGGAGGATGCGGTCATGGTCTCCGACCATTACAACATGGCCGTCTCCGACGCTTACGGCACGCACATCAAAGAGCTTCGTCTGAGCCAGCGCGGCGTGGTCGTGGTGGATGCCGAGGGCGTGGTGCGCTACACCGAGTACTGCCCCGAGATCGCCATGCATCCCGATTACGACGCGGCCATCGCCGCGGTAAACGCCTTACTTTAAGGCCCGTCATCACCCAAGCCCCGGCCTGATGCTCCAGGCTGGGGCTTTTGGGGATGGTGGGGCGATGCATCCAGACTTCATCTCACATCAGGAGGCGCGTTTTGGACGAGCAAACGAAACCGGATGAACTGCAACGCATCCTCTCTCCGGATGAGAAAACGAGGCATCGAGGGCGATTGGGACTGGCTATCCCCTGGGAGCACATGCCCTGGTGGGTCAT
>CAZDCN010000205.1:0-5045 GCA_964503945.1 uncultured Caldilineales bacterium | reverse complement strand
AACTGACGCAGTCTCACTTGCGACTTGCGACCTGCGACTTGCGACCGCATTTTCAATCCTTATCGGCGGGCAACCGCTCATGATACCTGCTTTGAAAATAGCACGCGGATGACGCGGATGAGACGCGGATGAACGCAGCTCAGAGAAAAAAACAAAAAATGATCTGCGGAAATCCGCGTTGCGAAGCATCTGCGTCATCCGCGTTCCCATGTTTTCATCGGCATCGGCGGGCGGTCGCCCGCGGCGCGCGTGCTCTGCTTTTTACGGAACGGGATTGGCTTCCAACCAGGCAAAAATCTTGTCGTACACCTTCTGGCGAATGGCCTCATCGGTGAATGGGTCGATGGAGGCGTGAGGGACATGCTCGGACTTGGGGAATTCGTAAGCGTCCACATCCCCTCCTTGCGCTTTCCAAACATCCGCCAACTTGACTGCCCAACGGTTATCCGCGCCCAGATCGCTGGCCGTGGTGATGATGTAGATAGCGTCCGCTTGGGGCGGCGCTTGGGCCGCCTGTTTCAGGGTCGCCTGCCCGATGAGCATAAACGTGGCAATGCCTTTGCTGGACTCGCCCTTGTACACCCACGCCCGATCTTCCTCACTTGCCCCGCCCACAGCCAGGTTCGGCAATCGCAAAAACGCCCGCATGAGGATAGGGTCCAGGAACATGGGCGTTTGCTTGATGCCCATGAAAGGAGAGAGCAGCACAGCCCGGTCCACTTCCTCGCGGTTTTGCGCCATCCACGCGGCCACGGTGGCCCCGGCCGAAAGACCGATGACGGTCATGTTTTCGCCCAATGCGGCGGCAATGTCGATGGTCGTATCCGCATATTCGCGGATATCTTCGGGTTTCAGGGCTTTCAGCTCCCGGATATTGCCGCTGGCAAGGCCGTGATAGGGCATGCGTAGGATGAGCACATTCGCGCCCTGGTCATAGAGCAGCTTGCCCAGCTCCTCGAATTCATGGGGCGCATTGGTCACCCCATGCACCAGCACATAGACATCTTCCGTTTTCTCGCCATGCACCATGAGAATGGATCGCGCGATCTCCCGGGTGATGGGCTTTTCATCCTCCTGGATCTGCTGAATCCGGGCCACCGCCTCATCATAACTGGTCATAGGGGCGGGTTGCGGATCGAAGCCATCTAGAGACATGGGGAAGAGACCAATAATGAGGATGAACGCGATCACGGCCAGAATGGCCATGCCCGCCCAGATCAAAATGCGTTTCCAGAGCGCCCGTTTCGGTTTAGGAGATGAGGTCGTTTGTGTCATGGGGATGCTTCCATAAGCGAGAAAAAGCGCGAATGAGACACGCTCATCCGCGCCCGTTGAGATGACTGACGAGATCAGGCTTTGACGACGCGGGTTCCGAACAGCTTATCATGCCATGTCTCGCCATTGGCGTCAAACGCCGCCCAGATGAAGCCGAGAGCGAAAACCAGGCTGCTAATCCAGTAGCCGACGCTGCCGCGCAAGCCCGCCATGAGGAAACTCAGCGGCTGCCCATCTTGGCGAACAACTTTGACGCCCATCAGTTTCTTACCGATGGATTGACCGTTCTTGCTCCAAAAGTAGCCGTAGTAAAGAAACTGGAACAGAAGCAACACAACCATCAATACAATGGATAAAGTGCCAGCAATGAGGCCCATCAATCCACTATCCGACGAACCTGCCATGCCGATGATGGGCATGGTGACGAATGAAACGATGGTCGCCAAGACGCCGATCATAAAATTGTCGATGATCAACGCGATAAATCTGGTGATAAAACTTGCTTTTTCCATAAGAAGCCTCCAAAGAAAAAAAGAGATGAGGTGAGATGAGGGTAAGGAAACTCGGATGATGACAACACAAGAAACGCAACAAATCATCCACCTCCATTATCCGTCAGATTCAATCGCGAGTCAACGGAAAATGAGATGATGTTTTGAGCGTAGTTCTCATCCTTTTGGATGAATAAACCTGCCACGGGCAGAGCGGTGGGTTGATTGAGGGACGCCTAGAAAGTGCGATGGAGCATTAGCTGGGTGGCTTCGGGCATGGGCGTCGCGGGCTCGGCAGGGGCCTGAGGGGGCTGGGTGGCGGGCGCAGGAACCTGCAGCGCCGCACATCCGCTGAAGGCGATGGCGAAAAGAGAGATAATGAGAAGCGTCAGGGTAATGTGTTTGGTCATGGGTTTGGTCATGGTTTTTCTCGTGGTGAGCAGAGAAGGCGTGAAGGAATGCCGCTAAAAGGACATCGACATCAAGTTTGAGAGGATGTGGACGATGATTGGAATCGTTGCAAGATGCGACTCAGTTTCCTGGTTGTGTCCGATTGCCACAACACCGCCTCGGCGCCTGCATTCAAAATTTGGCGCTTTTGGCCCAACGTGTTGACGAACGCCACCGTGCGAGGACGATAGCCTTCGAAAGCGCCGACTTTTTGCAAAAGCGCCGTCACCTCGTTTTCCGGCAAATCCGCAGAGAGGAGCAAAATATCCGGTTGTAAGGTTTGAGACATGGTCAAAGCAGACAGGCAGCCATCCGCCTCGCCAATGAGATCAATCTCCGGGAAGGTGGCCAACACTGCCCGCAACGACCGGCGCATCAAGCCGGGAGGGGCTGCTATGAGCGCTCTAAATCGTTGGGGCATACAATTCCTCTTGGTGAATGAGGGGGTGTGCTTCAAAAGCGCGGCGCACTGCATGAAACGCGTCACGCCTATCTTCAATTATCGCCCGTTTTCACCGCGGCGTCATCGGCAAAGTTGATGATTTTCATTCTGGCTCATCCCCCCATTCGGATGAGCCATCTCATCCATTTGGATGACTCCCGGAAATCCCTCCCATGCCCCAGCATCGCGCTCGTTACAGGCCCGCCCGTCCAGCGTGACCGTAACAGCGAGGCAATGAAAAACAGCCGCCGGAAGCGACGGCTGTTTCTTGGGTGTTGTGTATCCTTGAAGAAAAAGAGATGAGTGGGTTGAATAAAAGCGGGAATCGCGAAATGAAGATCGCGCCCTCACGGTGCGACTAATTATAAAAACACGCGAACGCCACATTCGTTGCGCGGAGGCTGTATCAGCCTCGTCGGCGCCTCTGCGAAGCCGGGGTGTCGCGGTCCCCATCTGTCGGCGGAGCGGTCGCCGCAGCCTGCCCTGAGCTTGTCGAAAGGGGCGACCGTCGGCGCTATTCAAATCGCCTTCCGCACCTCCTCCCCCGCCCGTCTCGGCGCGGGGAAGGAAGAAAAGGAGGGAGCCTTCCAAAATCATCATTCCGACGTCAGCCCCATAATCTGGAGGACATACAGCATGGTGTAGGAAGAGAAAGCGGCATTGTTGCTCAAGCCAATCACGGTCACGCCGGTGTCGGGATTGGTGAACCAGATGGTGGCGAAGCCCAGGGTCTGGCCCGAGTGTCCGAAAAAGCCGGGCGCGCCGCCGTAGATGCTCAGGTCCTGCAAGGCCAACCCGTAGGGCATGTAGGCCAGGTCGGGCGCATCGGCGTTGAAATCCAGCATTTCTTGCAAGGTGTCGGGGTTCTGGAAGAGCTCGCCCGCGCCCAGGGCCCGGGCGTAGGTCAGCAAATCCTCCGCATGCATGGCCAGCGCGCCCGCGGCCCAACCCTGCGACGCGTTCCAGTCCGTTGTGTTCACGTATTCATCCGTGGCGGTGAAGTAATAGCCGTCGCTGTCGAGGTCACCCCCTTGCGGCACGCCCTCGATGAGGATGGCGCTTGTCATGCCCAGGGGATCGAAGATGCGCTCCTGGTAGAGCTCGCCCAGGGGCTTGCCCGCAATTTTTTCGATGACCATGCCCAGCAGGATGTAGCCGGTGTTGCTGTAATGCCACTGGCCCGGTTCGCCCGGTTTGAAGTAGGGCTCGCCTTCGTCGATGGCGTATTGCACCAGCTCCTCGGGCGTGTACTGTTTGGTCAACAAATCGGGATTGTTGACGCCGCCGCCGATGACGCCAACGCCAACATCTCCGCCATAATCCCACAGGCCCGCGGTGTGATTGGCCAGTTGCCGCAGGGTCATCTCATCCCCGTTGGGAATTTTCGCGGCCCAGTCGGGTAGCCATTGGCTCAGGGGATCGTCCATCGAGAGCTTGCCCTCCTCCTGCAGTTGCAGCAGCAGCACGACGGTGAAGGACTTGGTGTTGCTGCCGATCTCCATGCGGGCGTCAGATTGCAGCGGCGTTTCCGCTTCGAGGCTGGCCACGCCCGCGGCTTTGAGATAGCGACCATCGGGCGTATCCACCAGCAGCACGGTGCCAGGCGCGACTTCTTCGGGCTTCCGGCCCGGCGCGTAGGTGATCTGGGACAGAAAAGCATCCAGCGCGGCGACGGTGTCGTCGGGCAGGGGGGCGCTTTCGGCGGTTGCTGCCGTAGGGGGCGCTTCTGGCGCCTGGGTGGCGGGAACGGTGGTCAGGCTGGGCGCAGAAGGCAGCCCGCTACAGGCGGCGCTGATCAGCATCAGCAGGAACAGTACCAGGAGGGGAATGGTGTTATTTTTCATTTGGAAATCTCAGGGTGGGGAGCGGGTGTGTTGGCGTTATTTTTCCAGAGCGGGCAGCACTAGCAGCAGCATGGCAGCGCCCGAGTGGGCGAAAGAGATGAAGGGTTCCACCCGGGCGACGGTGTCGTCGGGCCATAGCGAACGGTCGAGATTGATGTCGCCGTTCTGCTCGACCCGACCCACATACTCATCCGGACCGAACCGGCTCCTGTAAACCTTGCCATTCTCCAGGTCCACATGCCCGATCTTCTTGTCCTTGCCCAGGCGACGGGCGTACACCTTGCCCGATTCCAGGTGGACGTGTCCGATCCGGTCATCGAAACCGAGGTCATTGCGATAGACGTCGCCATTCTCTTTGACATGGCCCAGCAGATGATCGGGGGCCAGGGATTTTTCCAAATAAACGCTGCTCATGGTGAATATCCTTAGTAAGTGAGAGTATCTTGCAAATGAAAATGACGTTTTCTAGTAACCTGACATGACTACTTACATACCCGATTTCGAGCCACGAAGGACACGAAGACACGACGGCACGAAGGGAAA
>CAZDCN010000204.1:0-5066 GCA_964503945.1 uncultured Caldilineales bacterium | reverse complement strand
GAGCGCTGTTGGGAGGCAGTATCTCGGTGACGGTGTAAAGACCTTCGGGCACGAGATCAAACTGGCAGCGACCATTGCCATCGGTGGTGCAACTGTCGGTGTCGCCATATTCATTTTCATAGACGACATTCACGCCGGGCCATGCCTCCTCGCCCGGGTCCTGCACGCCGTTGCCGTTGATATCTTCAAACTTGAAGACCACCAAACTGCCCAAGCCTTGATTGCCAAAGATCACGGTGCTGGTCACGCCCGAGGTCACCACCACGGTCTGTACGCCCGGCGTAGTCACGCGATAATTGGACGGCACGGTTTCGGTGACCGTCCATTCTCCCACGCACAGCCTGGGCCATTGCACCGCGCCGTCATCGCCCGATGCGCCCGTGGCTGTCTGCCCGCAAGGCGCGCTGGCGTCGAAGCGCACGCCGCGCAACGGTCCCTCGCCCGGATCGCGCACGCCATTGCCGTTGCTATCATGGAATTTGACCACTTCGATGCCGCCAGGAATAACCGCGTTGCCGAAGAGCAGGGTGGTGGTCATATCTTTTCGCACCGTCGCGGATTGCACCGTGGCCGTGGTGGGTATCGTTCCCTGGGGCACGACTTCGGTGACCGTGTAGGTGGCTGTTCCCAGTTGCCTGTACAAAACCTCCCCGGCGCTGTTGGTTTGGGTGATCAATTCCGTATCGGTGAAAGGCTCGGGAAATTGAATGCGGAAGACGACGTTGGCCACGCCCGGTTCGCCCGGGTCCCGCACGCCGTTCAGATTGAGATCGTTGAACTTGATGATCTGCAATCGGCCCGCCTCATCGTCTACAAAGAAGGTCACATAGCCGCCGATGAGTTCGCCCGAGCCAGAACTGTAATCCACCTGAGCGATGTATCGCTCGAAGGGGAGATTCGGGGGCACGGTGTAGGTGGTGGGCAGGGTGTAGACAAACGTGTAGGGGCCAAACAGGCCCGGCTGCGCGGTATGCACCTCGCTGGTGATCAGATCGCCATCCTGATTCACGATGCTGAACACCGTCTCCATAGGGGGTTGCTGGGTGTCTGGCGTAATAACCCAAGTGATAAATTCTTGCTCGTCAGGGAGAAGCGCCACCGACGGGCCAGGCGTTGCGCTCATTTTGATCACGGCCGTGGGCGCGGCCAACGCAAAATAGCTCACGCTCAAAAGCAGCGTCAACATCCCGAACGCCAACAAAACACGCCCAATCACTTTCGAATGAGGAAATGAAACGCGGTTTGGGGGAATCATCGAACGGTCCTCCTGTGGGGGAAAGAAAGGTGCTGGGTGGTATGACAAACGCCGCATCCAGATTCGGGGGACGGGATGCGTGCGGCGGAGTGCCTTTCAAAAGATGACGGGAAAGCTGTCGAAAAGTTGCGTTGCACGCAGCATCGTCAGGCGAACGCGGCGCTGCGCTCGCCCGTCTGCACGCGCCAGAGAGCCGCATAAAGCCCGTTCGCCGCCAAAAGCGCATCATGCGCGCCCTGCTCGACGATGCGCCCGCGGTCAATGACAAAGATGCGATGGGCGTTGCGCACTGTGGACAAGCGGTGGGCGATAATGATGGTGGTGCGGTCCTGCGCGATGACGGCCAGCGACCGCTGAATGGCCGCCTCCGTCTCATTATCCACAGATGAGGTCGCTTCGTCCAATATGAGCACGGGCGGGTCTTTGAGCACGGCCCGGGCCAGCGAAATGCGCTGTCGCTGCCCGCCCGAGAGCTTCTGTCCCCGCTCTCCCACCACCGTGTCATACCCCTGGGGCAGGCGCATGATGAAATCGTGGGCTTCGGCAATGCGCGCGGCGCGGATAATGGCCTCCATGCTGGCGTCGGGCCGCCCGAACGCGATGTTCTCCTTCACCGTACCATGGAAAAGATAGACATCCTGGCTCACCAGGCCAATGGCCCGGCGCAGATCGCGGAGCCGCAGATCTCGCACATCATGGCCATCCAGTGTGATCCGCCCATGTTGCACATCATAGAATCGTAGCAGGAGCTTGACGATGGTGCTCTTGCCCGCGCCCGTAGGTCCCACCAGCGCCACCGTATGCCCGGCTGGAATGTGCAGGCTCAGGTCTTCGATGACGGGAGGAGGCGGTCGGTCATTGGCAACAGCCACCGTGGACGGATATTCGAAATGCACATGCTGGAAATGGATCTCCCCCCGCACCTGCGCCAACGGCAACGCGCGTTGCCCATCCACAATGCGGGGCTTCGTGTCTAGCAGCTCGAAAATGCGGCGGGTAGAGGCCATGGCCCGCTGGTAGAGGTCCAAAGTCGCGCCCAGACGCGTGAGGGGCCAAAGCAGACGCTGGGTCATAAACACCAGCACGCTGTAAGCCCCCACCGCCAGCTGCCCCTGCAGCGCCAGCTTCCCCCCAAACACGAGGATGGCGATGAACCCCACCACGATGATCATGCGAATGAGGGGGATGAATGCGCTGCTGAAGGCGATGGCCTCGCGGTTTCGCTGCCGATAACGGTCGCTCTCTCGGGCCAGTCGTTCCCGCTCGATTTCCTCCGCGGTGTAGCTCTTGATGACGGCAATGCCGCTGAGGTTGTTGGAGAGCATGGCGCTGAGCAGCCCCACCTCCTCCCGCACCCGCGCGTAGCGCGAAGTCAGCTTTTTCTGGAAGGTGATGGAGCCCCAGATGATGAAGGGAATAGGCAGCAGAGCCATCCACGCCACCTGGGGGATGATGGCGATGAAGATGCCGCCCACCACCAGCACGGTGGCGCCGATCTGGATGATATCGTTGGCCCCCACATCGAGAAACCGCTCCAGCTGATTCACATCGTCGTTGAGCACCGCGATGAGATCGCCCGTGGACCGATCTTCGAAATAGCTCAGTTCCAAACGCTGCACGTGATCATACGCGTCGATGCGCAACTGGTGCTGGATGTTCTGGGCCAGATTACGCCATTTCACCTGAAACAGATACTCGAACAGCGATTCCAGCACCCACAGCACCAGGGTGAGGATGCCCAGCGCGATGAGCTGAGCGTTGACGTCGGGCAGGCCCACGCCCGCCAGGAAGGAATCCTCCCGGTTCACCACCACATCCACGGCCATGCCGATGAGCACGGGCGGGGCCAGATCGAAGATCTTGTTGAGGATGGAGAACAGCGTCGCCAGGAAAATGTCCCCGCGATAGCCGCGGGCGTATCGCCACAGTCGTATGAGCGGATGCATGGTCACAGTATAACAAATCCCAATTTGATGATAAAATGCCCCCATGCATGTCGTCATGATCTCCAAAGCCTGCATCGTGGGCGCGTATCAGAAAAAGCTGGAGGAGCTGGCCCGCCTGCCCGACATCCGGCTTACCGTGCTCACGCCCCCGAGCTGGAAGGATGACCGGGGCGTGCAGCCCCTGGAACGGGTCTTCACCCAGGGCTATGAGTTGCGGGTGACGCCCATTCGCTTCAATGGCCGCTTCCACTTCCATTATTATCCCCATCTGGCCGCGGAGCTAGATGACCTCCAGCCTGACCTGCTGCACATCGACGAGGAGCCCTACAACCTGGCCACATGGCTGGCCTTGCGCCAGGCCGTTCAACGCGGCATCCCCGCGCTCTTTTTCACCTGGCAGAATCTGAACCGCGCCTATCCTCCGCCCTTTCGCTGGTGGGAAGCCTACAACTATCGCCACGCGGCTCATGTCATCGCGGGGAATCACGACGCGGCCGGCGTGTTGCGAACCAAGGGCTATCATGGCCCCATCGCCATCATCCCCCAGTTCGGCGTGGACCCCAACCTCTTTGCTCCGCCCCAACAACCTCGCCCATCCAACCGTCCCTTCACCGTGGGGTACGCGGGCGGGCTGGTGCAGGCCAAAGGCGTGGATGTGCTGATGCGGGCCTGCGCCCGGTTGGCGCCGCCCTGGGAACTGCGCCTGGCCGGAACCGGGCCTGAGGAAGCGCGACTGAAGGAACTGGCCGCGTCGCTGGGGATCAGCCAACAGGTGCGGTGGCTGGGCAAGCTGCCCTCCCTGGCCATGCCCGATTTCCTCCGCAGCCTCGACGTTTTGGTCCTTCCCTCTCGCACCATGCCCAATTGGAAGGAGCAATTCGGGCGGGTGTTGGTGGAAGCCATGGCCTGTGAGACGCCGGTCATCGGCTCCGACAGCGGCGAGATCCCTCATGTTATCGGAGACGCAGGGCTTATCTTCCCCGAAAATGACAGCGACGCCCTGGCCGCCCATCTGCAACGGCTGGCCGAGGATGCCCGCGCGCGCAGCGCGTTGGGCCAGCGCGGGCGTCAGCGGGCGCTGGAGCGATACACCCAGGCCCAGGTGGCTCAAGCCACCGCGGAGGTGTATCGTCAGATGCTGGGCTAGACCGCGGGCTCGGGGGGCGTGTCGGGCAGGGAATCCACGGGCGCGTTTTGCCAGCGATCCCCCTCCTCGATAAGCATGACGGGGATCTCATCCCGGATGGGGTACTTACGCCCACACGTCTGGCACACCAGCCAGACCTCCTTGACCAACTCAAGCTGGCCCGCGTCGTCATCTTCCTGCACGCAGGCGGGGCAGCGCAAAATCTCCAGCAGTTCGGGGGCAATGCTCATAGTGGAGTTTACCTCGTTTTCGTGGGATGTGCGGCGGGCGCCGCGGGCTTCATTCTACCACGAACCTGTCCAGAGACGAAGATCCTCGCCGATCCTCTCTCCCTTTTCAAACCTGTGCTAAAATGACAGAAGCCAGTTCCCCAGCATCCACGCCCACGCGCTGACGCGCTCATTCGCCCATACGCCACCGGAGGTCCCCATGTCCGACGTTTTCATCATCTCCGCCGCGCGCACGCCCACCGGACGCCGTCGCGGCATGTTCAGCGAGGTCCTGCCCCTCACCCTGTCCACCCTCGCCGTGCAGGAAGCCGTGCGCCGCGCGGGCGTTGAACCCGCGGATGTGGACGACGTGATCATGGGTTGCGTCACCCCCATAGGAGAACAGGGCGCAAACATCGCCCGGCTCACCGCGCTCAACGCCCGTTTTCCCGTCACCGTGCCCGGCGTCACCATCAACCGCATGTGCGGCTCCAGCCAGCAGGCGGTGC
>CAZDCN010000203.1:0-5091 GCA_964503945.1 uncultured Caldilineales bacterium | reverse complement strand
GCTCAGCATGACGTAGACGAAATTTTCATCCTTATCGGCGTGCAAACGCTCATGACGCCTGCTTCGTAAAATGACGTTTCACCTCCGGGAGGTGGAGGCGCACGTTCCGATGTTGGCGAACCAGGTCGTTCGTCGAAAGATGGCAGGCCAAGCCCGTGTCCTCCTCCACCTCCCGGAGGTGTGAGCCAAGCCACCCGCGCTTATCGCTAACGCATCCCAATTTCATCCTTGTCGGCGTGCAATCGCTCATGGCATCTGTTCCGTAAATAACCTTGGCGGCGTTGTCCTCGAAGCGACCGCAATTTCAGAAACACTCCGCTACACCAGACGTTGAGAGCCAGCTCTCAACGTCTTTTCTTTTTACGGCGATCTTCACAATTTCTTCATCAATTCGTCAATTGTATGACATATTGCAAATGTATCTTGAATGTAGAGCAGCTTCCTTTATCGATTGCTTGCCACTCCTTGTTTTTTGTCTTTTGACCCCTGAGGAGGTGCGTCATGATCAACTTTTTAACCCTTGTGATGCTCGATGTAGTCGCAGGATTTGTGCTTCTCACCTATTTCCTGGCTATCGGTCTGGACACTGAGCGAGGCAAAGGTCTGGCCCCCGCTTTCGGAGGCGTAGGCCTGCTCAATCTGGTTCTGGGATTGGGAATCACAATGACCTGGCCTTTGCCCGGAAGTTACAACATTGTTTTTGGTGAAGCTGCAGCTATGTTTGGCATTGTCTTTCTGGCCGCGGGCCTTGCCATCGCCAGGGACTGGGACCTGTATCCGGTGACCCTGGTAGCCGCCATTTTCGGAGTCTATTTGCTGATCGCAAGTTGGGGCATTTTCAGTCTGAATATGACCCGGACGCCTCTCATGACCACCGTCTTATACGCACTTGTGGGGCTGGCCGCGTTGTTGGCTCCCCTGGGCTGGAAGAAGCGAGAGGACAGCGTCATCTTGAAGGCTGGCATGGCCCTGACCATCATCACAGCGTTGCTCTGGTTTGTGACCTTTGCCCGCACCCTGCTTGGACATCTTCAGTCCAATCTGCCCTCCTGATTTCATCCCCGATCCCTCCCATGCGTCGAGCGTCGTTCTCATCAGGACGGCGCTCGTTTTTTGTGTTTTCGAGGGAGCCGAGCTTTGGCCGCGGCTCGGAGTGGGCTATACTTGTTCCCGATGACCGACTCCTCCCACCCCATTCTCCAATCCCTGACCCTGAGCGAGGCTCAGGCAGAGGCAGCTTTCGGGCCCGCGGATGTGCTGGTGACCGCGGGCGCGGGCACGGGCAAGACCTGGGCCCTGACCGCCCGTTTTCTCGCCCTGCTGGCTCAAGGCGTGCCCCTGCGGAGCATCGTCGCCATCACCTTCACCCGCAAGGCCGCCCGCGAGATGCGCAAGCGCATCCGTGAGCAGGTGAGTGCCCATCTCGCCCGATCTGATCTCGATGAGGCCGAGCGCTCCCGCTGGAACAACATCGCCTCCCAGCTGGACGCCGCCCGCATCAGCACCATTCACAGCTTATGTCAGGAAATTTTGCGTAGCCATCCGGTGGAAGCGCGAGTAGACCCTGATTTTCAGGTGTTGGAAGAGCACAGAACGACCCTGATGCAGCATGAAGCCGTGGAGGAGGCCCTCTTCTGGGCAGCCACTCAGGAGAGCCTGGCAGGATTGCTGGCGGAGGTGGAGGACTGGCGCGTGCGTAATGCCGTGGCGGCGCTACTGAAGTTGGGGCTAGAAGCTCGCGAGCTGCTCCAAAATACGCCCTCCGACACCGACGCTTTAATGGATGTCTGGGATAAGTCCTTGGCGGAGATGCAGCGGGAGAGAGTGGCGGAGATATTGGCCGATTCCAACTGGCTGGAAGCGCGCGATGTTGTAGTCCAGGCTCACGCCCTGAACGATTCCGACAAGCTTGCTATCCAGGTGGCGCGAGCGCGAGAGGCTGTGGATCGGCTGATGAATGAAGATGGCTTCGATGCGTTACGCCAGGCCGCAAGCATCTTGGGGCAGATCGATGTACGCGGAGGGAAAAAGGAGGCCTGGCCCGGTGGGAAAGAGCAAGTTAATGAGATCAAAGCGGCGTTAAAGCAGTTGCGAGCGCCTTTTTCCCGACGTTTCGGCGCTTGGCTCTATCAGGGTTTGAATGCGGAGGACAAGCGCTCGGCTCGGGCTCTGGTGCAGCTGCGGACCATCGCATTGCGAGCCTTTGCCATCTACGAAGCCCGCAAACGGGATGCCCAGGCCTTGGATTTTGACGACTTGGAAACCCGAGCGGTTCTCCTGTTGGCTGAACATCCCCCGGTGCGGGCATACTGGCAAGGTCAGGTGCAGGCCCTGCTGGTGGACGAGTTCCAGGACACCAACGCCCGCCAGGCCCGTCTGCTGGAATTGTTGGATGGCGGTCAGGGCAAGCGCTTTCTGGTAGGGGACGCCAAACAATCCATTTATCGTTTTCGCGGTGCGGAGGTGGAGGTTTTCATCCGTACCGAGGATGACTTCAAGGGCAGGGGCAAGTGCGTTGCTCGCCTCAACGCCACCTATCGCGCCCACGCCGACCTGGTCGAAAGCCTTAACGGCCTGTTGCAACCTGTTCTGGGCGAAGCTCGTTTTCCCTGGGAAGCTTCCTTCGCTCCTCTGAAACCCGCCCGCGATCGCGAACCCTTGGCTGTAGGGAGCGCCTACATCGAAGTTCAGCTGGCCGCGGGGACCAAGGAAGAAGCCCTGCCCGCGGCAGCCCGCATCGCTGTCAACCGCATGCTGGAGCTTTTCGAGCAGGGATACGACCCTGGTGACGTGGCCATCCTCTGTCGCGCGGCCACTAGTTTCGCAGCTTATGAGGATGCGCTGGAACAGGCGGGGGTTCCCTATATTACTCTGGCAGGCAGGGGCTTTTTCCAACGCCCGGAGGTGCGCGATCTGGCAGGGGTGATGCGAGCTGCCGCTGACCTTACCGATGACACGGCCCTGGTTGGAGCGCTGCGCTCACCGGGGTTAGGCCTCAGCGATATCGCCCTCTACCATCTGGCCCGCACCCGCGAGCGGATGATGCAGGCGGCCAGAGATGCAGGCGCACCCCGCCGCGTCAGCCTGTGGGAGGCAACCGAGGCTGCCATGGAAGATGAGTTCCTCGCGGAGGAACTCTCCCGGCTTCATCGGGCCCGCGAGCTGTTGCAGACCCTCCATACAATGGCGGGCCGCGTTTCCGTGGCCGACCTGCTCAAAGCCTATGTCGACGCCACCGATTATCTGGCCATCCTGGCTGCGGCGGGACGGCAACGGGCCGTGCGCAACGTGAACAAACTGCTGGCCGATGTTCAGCAGGCCGGCCTGATCCATGTAGCCTCCTTTCTGGACTGGCTGGAGCAGGTGCAGGATACGGGCGCTCGGGAGGGGGAAGCGCCTGTGGTGGCCGAGGGCGCGGTGCAGATCATGAGCGTGCATCGGGCCAAAGGATTGGAATTTCCCATCGTTGTGCTGGGCGACATCACGTACAGCAGAAACGCCAGGGATGATTTGGTGATTTCGGAAGGCAATATAGCCTGGAAGCTCTCCACTCTGCCAGGCGAGGACCTGAAACCCGCCTTTTTCATTGCGCTCCAGCGCCAGGAAGCCCGCAAGGAAGAAGCCGAGGACAGACGTCTGTTCTATGTGGCCGCCACCCGGGCCGAGGATATGTTGATCATCAACGGCTATGCCGGAAAAAGAAATCGCAATAGCGGCTGGTTGAAATGGATCAAGCTTGCCCTGCCGGAATTGGACGCCCTGTTGCAGGATGAGGTTGAGTCGGTTGTCGAACAAACCTGTCGGCTGGAAGGGGTGAACCGTCCCGTGCGCTGCCTCCGCTTCCCTCCGGGCGTCATCCCCTTGCGCGCCTACGTTCCCCAAGCTATTTCTGAGGCCCCGCCGCCCTTCCAGCCCGAGATGCTTGCATCCTTTTGGCCGGAGGAAGACGCGTTGGACGCCGACACGCTCCGGCAGGAGACTGAGCCTGAGCGCCGAGTCTGGCGCATTTTCCCGCCTCGCGAAGGGACGCGCGCCTGGGCGCCCTCGTGGATGGTGGGCAAGCTGGTGCATCGGGCCATCGAGCTGGAGCGGATGCCCGACGCGCCTGGATTTGAGGCCTGGCTGAGGGCCAGCGCTCGCAGCCTGGGCCTGAGTGACGAGGGTATGCTGAAGGATGCCGTGAAACGGACGCGTCGTCTCCTTGGTCGTCTTGCCGCCAGTTCCTTCTGGGCCGAGATTCAGGCCGCGGAGCAACGGATGCATGAAGTCCCCTACGCGTATCTCGATCCCAATAAGAACGCCAGCGCCCGCGGGACCATCGACCTGGTCTATCGCACGGGCGAGAACTGGACCCTGGTGGATTTCAAGACCGACCGGGCGAAGAACCGGGCGCACATGGAGGCCATCATCCGGGAAGAGGCGTACGATAGCCAGGTGGCGCGCTATGTTCGGGCCATGCAAACCCTGCTGAACGCGTCGCCGCGGGCGCTCATCTGTTTTCTCGATGTGTCGGGCAAGATCGAGGTGTGGGAATGGCCGATGGCGCGTGACGATTAGCGAGTCAGCCGATAAATGGCTTCAGCGTAAACCTCCATGGCTCGATAGAGGTCGGCCAGCACGATGTATTCATCCACCTGATGCGCGGTTTCGGGCGCGCCGGGGAAGTTGGGACCATAGGCCACGCAGTTTGCCAGGGCCCGGGCATAGGTGCCGCCGCCGATGGCGATGGGCTCGGCCTCGCGGTCGCCGGTCACCTCGCGATACACCCGCAGCAAGGTGTGGACCAGTGGATGGTCCAGAGGGACGTAGAGCGCGGGCATGGAGGCCCGCACCTGCACGGTCAATTCGTAGCGAGCGGCAGTCTCTTCTAGCCGCTGGATCACTTCCTCCACCGAGGCGGTGACAGGGATCCGCATGTCGATGCCCAGACGCTCTTCCTCGGGAGTGATGACCAGTTTGCCCACATTGAAGGTGAGCTTGCCGGAGACGTCATCCTCCACCGGCCCGAAAATGGCCTGGGCGTGGTAATCCATGCCCGCGGTCTGGGCCAGAAAACGGATGGTTTTGGCCTGGCAGCCCGCGGCCTCCAGC
>CAZDCN010000202.1:0-5108 GCA_964503945.1 uncultured Caldilineales bacterium | reverse complement strand
CTTCGTGGCAAAAGGTTTCGCGGAAATGGACCATCAACGTGAGTAGTTACAAAAATTCAATAACCGACCCAGATGGCCCGCGTGTTGGCTATGCTTTCCGGCATGACATCGAACACACGAAGAGTGCAAAAATGAAAAAGATAGGGAACTTCGTGATTCTCCTTCTATTGGTTGTGTGTCTCTGCGTATTCCTTGGTGGCGCTGTTACGCTTCCTGACATCCGGACACACAACATGACGCTCAGTCAATATGCAAACGAGTTCAGAAAAATCGAGCATCCCCCAAGCACATCGCATATTAGCTTTCATAGCAGTGTTGGTTTGATTGTTGGAAACGGCAACCATTGCGACTATTTCGTAGGAGAAATGCGTCGTTTTACGGGAGATCGTCGGGAGATTGAAGCATTGTATTCAAAGCAAAAAGTCAATGGAAAGTCGATATTTGTAGCGTTTGTGGAAAATGGGAAGTTCGCTCAGGCAGACAGGTTATCTATGCCCAGCGGATTGGATGATCCCTATGACTGGGTATCTTCATCAAAGGAGCCATTAACCCACGTGTATGTGGCATACATTTTGGACATTGGACATCCACCCGGGCTTGATATTCGATGTCATTAGAAAGGGGGTAAATTAAGTCAGACGCCCCATGTCAATCCATCCGAATGCCCGTTTGTTTTATCTCCCACACAAGGGGATGCTCGTCGCGGAATTGTTCGGGACGAAAACCAATCACCTCGAATCTGGCGTCCAGTTGGATCGCGGTGAGGGTCAATCGCATCCAGTCTTGAAGACGATCCCCCGTCAGATCAGGAGAAACAATTGCCACATCGATATCGCTGTCTGCGTGAGCTGCGCCTGAGGCGTACGATCCATAAAGATAGGCGCTAGCAATCCGAATCCCCTCGGAACGGAGAGCGGCAAGCAAAGCTTTTGTTTTATCCATGACGCGTTTCAATTCGATTTTGCTTTCCGATTCAGTGTTGATTTCAGCCATTTTCCCATTTCCTCAATCATTTTGATTTCAGATTGCGTATACGCCGCGGTATAGCGCTTTCGTAGGGCGTCCCGTTCTTCAGGATAACGCGTTTCAAGGTTATATGCTGTCAACCTCAACAACTGAGTTCTTCGTTCATCGGATAAATCCAGTCCAGCTCGTTCGGCTAAAAGCAGTAAATTATGGGTTCGTGGAGCATGCTGTTCGTTTCGCTGCACGACCACGGCTTTCAACAATTTTTCAATGTAGAGATGCCCGAAGAACAGTGCGTAGTGATAGTCTCCGCTGGCGAAAAGATGATTGACAACAGGCCAATCATCCTCAGCGGAT
Source organism: uncultured Caldilineales bacterium (assembly GCA_964503945.1). Classification (GTDB taxonomy): domain Bacteria; phylum Chloroflexota; class Anaerolineae; order J102; family J102; genus M2005. The sequence goes on along the minus strand of CAZDCN010000202.1, from coordinate 3,785 downwards.
TCCAGCCAATATCGCACGACCTCATCGATGTTCATGTTTATTTCTACCACACTGCCGAGATAGAAGTCAAACGACCGAATTTCGTCCCCGCCATCTCACCTCTCGATGATCTCAATCTCGGCCAGGGGATAGAGGCCGTTGGGGAGGGGCGCGCCCCGCCCGTCGTACGCGGGCAGGCGGGAGAGGTCGCCCGCGCGGTAGAGCGCGGCCATGAGCCGATACCGGCCCGGAGCCAGGTCGGGCGGCAGGGGGAACCAACGGGTCGTGTCCAGCGCATCGCCCGAACGCCAGTGAGGCGGCAGCAACACCTCGCTGACGGGGCCGTCATCGCCCGCGACCCATTGGCCCTGGTCGTTCAGCAGTTGCAAGGAGAGGAGCAGGTCGTCCGGGCCTGGTCCCAGCGCCTGCCACCTCAACCACACGGGAAACGCGCCCCCCGCGCGCTGCGGCCCCGGCTCGATGACGGCCTGAGTGAGCAAGAGGGCCTCGTCGAATCGGGCCAGGGGCGTTTCGGTGAGCTGGGGTCGGGGCAGTGAGGCGTCGGGGCTGATGCGCAACGAACCGAAGCGGACGCTGTCGCCCGCGCGGGCGCCTTGCGCATCGAACACCGGCAGGTATGAGGGCTGGGCGTCGGGGTTGAATAGGGTCACCAGCACCTGGACGGAGGTGGGCAGCGGCAGCTCATGCTGGACCACCAGCCAGTAGGCGTCCTCGAAGGTCTCGCCCGGCCGCCAGACGTCCGTGGCCGCGTTGCCGTGGCCGGGATAGGTGAGCAACGAAGCGTAGCGCTGGCCCCCCGCGCCCACAAGCTGGATGCTGAGGGAGTAAGGCGCTTCCGTCCTCGCCAGCGACTCCCAGTAGAGGGTCACCAGCAGGCCGTCACCCGCATGCACCTCATCCTCCGGCCAGACGCGGGCCCTGTGCAGGATGGCCGCGTCGTCGAAACGGGCCTCGATGGGGATGACGTCATCCTCCGTGGGGAGGGCGGCCAGGGGTTTTGGGGGTGCGTACGCCGGCAGGATCAAGGTGAAAGGCAGGATCAGGCTCAGGCCCAGAGGCCAGGCCAGCAGCCCCCAGCGCAGCCATCGCCAGGCCCGGGCGAAGAGGGTCGCCCAACCCTGGACGATGACCCACGCGGCCACGGGCAGGGTCGCCAGCATGTAGCGCCCGCGCAGGAAGGGGCTATCGTGCAACAGCTCTCGCAGCAGGGGAAAGCTCACCGCCGCGGCGACGAAAATCGTCAGGAACCCAACCAGCCGACGGGAACGGGCGTCTGCCTTCCGAATCAACCACAGCAACGCGCCCGCCATCCCCACGCCACTGACCACCAGCCAGACAAGGAACACCCATTCCCCCGGCGCCACATTGCCCCACCCGAAGGAAACCCAATAGGTCATGAAGCCATTGCGCAGCGCGTCGGGCAGCAGCGCCCAATCCACCCCCAGGCTTCCTTCGCCCAGCCCGGCGATGAGGGATTGCTGCGACACCGGGTCCCGGGGTATCCAAACCCCTGTGGTTTGCAGATTGCGCCACAGCAATCCCCCGCCCGTCACCAGCAACGCGGCCAGGAGGATGAATCCGCTCAGCGCCAGTTGGCGACCCGCGCCCGGCGTGCGGCGGCGTCGCCATGCGCCCCAGGCGAAAGCCAGCAGCGCCAGAGGCGCAACGGCCAGGGCCAGATATTTCGTCAACAGGTCCAGGCCTGCCACCAGGCCCGCGGCCAGGGTCAAGCGCGGCCGCGGCCCCTCTTCGATGAGCCGCAGGGAGAGATAGACCAGCAAGGGGGTGAGCAGGATGACCAGGATGTCGTTGGTCATCACCGCGCTGAGGAAGACGAATTGGGGTGTGAAGGCCTGGAACGCGGCAGCCAGGAGCGCGATGTCGGGCCGGTGGGGGACGAGATAGCGGATGAGCTGATAGGCGACCGCCAGGGCCAGCACGCTGATGAGGGTGGAGACCATCCGCCCGAGATGCAGGGCCAGGATGGTCCCCCGCCAGGGGAACGCCTCGACCTCGGGGTCGTGCACCGCCATGTTCAAGCCCGTCTGCGCGGTCTCTCCGCTCACATAGGGGTTCACCTCGGGCGCGTAGCCGTCTTCCGTGTCCACGAAAACCATGGGCAGCGCGGCCAGGAGATAGTACAGGGGCGGCTGGCTGGCCTCGTCGAACTCGAATTCGGTGGTGAGGCGCTGGCCCGGATGGGGAAGTCGGCCGGTCTCCGCGATGTAGGCCGCGTAGCGATAATGGGCCCACTCGTCGTGCGCCTCCCACGGCGGAATGATGACGCTGTAAAACAGGGCCAGCAGCCCATGCCCCAGCAGGATCAGGGTCAGCCAGAGGCGGTGGCGGGAGCGTAGGGAGAGAGGGGAGGGGGACACGGCGGTGAGCAAGGATCGGTGAACAGGCTTCACGGGCGACTGCCCGCCGGTACCGATGAGACTGGCGGCAAGTGGCAAGGAGCAGGTGGCAGGTGGGACTGTGCAAGTCCACTTGCGACTTGCGACCTGCGCACTATGGATACGGCCAACCTGGCGGGAGGTCGATTTCGTAATGCGTAATGCGTGAGATCATCACGTTTTACGCGTCACGCTTTACGTTCGTTGTCTTCTCGGCCAACGTTGGCGTTGAAAGCGTCTCCGCAAACGACGCCAAAGCGCGCCAGCTTTGCATTATAGCACAGCGCGGAAGATGCGCTCCATCTGTCGGGCTGTGTGAATCCACGTGTAGCGGGCCAGAACCTGCGCGCGTAAGGCCTCGCCCACGGGTTGCAGATGGTCCAGCCGCGCCAGCGCCTCCTCCAGCGTCCGGGCCAGCGCGTCCGGTTCGGCCGCGGCGTAGAGCCCGCGTTCGCCCAGATACTGCCGGTGCGCGGGCGTGTCTGTGGCGAGGATGGGCAGGGCCATGCTCATGTAGGGCAGGAGCTTGCCGCTGCCCTCGCTGGTGGCCAGCTTGGGCGCGAGGGCCAGGTCGCCCAGGGCGAGATAGCGGGGCGCGTCGCCGTAGGGGATGGGGCCGGTGAAGCGCACGCGCGGGGCAAGGCCCAGGCGTCGGGCCAGGGCGCGATAGCGGTCTTCGTTGGGGAACCCCATGATCAGGGCCTGCCAGGGACGTTGCACCCGGGCCAGGGCCCGAAGCAGCAGGTCGATGCCCTGGTAGGGAGCCAGCAGTCCCAGATAGACCAGGGTGGGGATCGCGGGGTCGAGGCCCAGACGGGCTTGCAGCGCAGGATCGGGCGGTTGGGGATGGAAGACGTCGGGGTCCACCGCGTCGGGCAGGAGGTGGATGCGGGATGCAGGGACGTCGTGGGCCTGCAGTGCGCCGCGGGCGTGTTCGGTGGAGGCGAGGATGGCCTGGGGACGACCATCGAGCCAGGATTCCAGGCGTTGCAAAGGCCCGCGCCAGAGGCTGTCGGGCGCGAGAAAGCGATGGGCCATCATCTCCGCGGTGAGGGAGCCCTGATAGTCGAAGGTCAGGGGAACGCGCAACAGCCGGGCCAGGGTCCAACCGATGAGCGCGCCTTCGTGCAGATAGGCGTGGATGACGTGCGGGCGAAAGCGCAGGGCTTGAACCAGCGCTGTGGGCCCCAACAGCGCGTCCAGCAAGATTTTGATGCGGGAAGACCCCACCGTCAGCTCCCGCAGGCCCAATCCCAACCCCCGACGGATGTCCAGCCCGGTCACATCCCTGCCCGCCGGATAGGTGACCAGCCGCACGACATGCCCCCGGGCCTGCAAACTCAGCAACTGCCCCTGAATGCGCACATGACAGCCGTAATCGTTGTAGAA
>CAZDCN010000201.1:0-5116 GCA_964503945.1 uncultured Caldilineales bacterium | reverse complement strand
TGCGCAGCTTCACCTGCCACTTGCGACCTGCTACCTGCCACTTGCGACTTGCGACTTGCGACCTGCCCCTGGCGACCGCATTTTCGTCATTATCGGCGTGCAGGCGCTCATGGCATCTGTTCCGTAAATAGCCGTTTCCACCTCCCGGAGGTGTGAGTAAACGGATCAAAAACTAACGCCCATGTTCATCATTATCATCGGCTGCGGACGACTCGGCTCCTACCTGGCCACGGCCTTCTCCGACCAGGGGCACGAAGTCGTCATCATCGACCGCCGCGAAGACACCTTCAAAAAACTGCCCGATCACTTCACCGGCTTCGGCATCGCGGGCGACGCCACCGAGCCCGCCGTGTTGAAGGAGGCGGGCGTCGCCCGTTGCGACGCGCTCCTCGCGGTCACCGAAAACGACAACACCAACATCTTCATCGCCCAGATGGCCCGGGAGCTCTTCCGCACGCCCAAAGTCATGGCCCGGGTGTTCGACCCCGCCCGGGCGTCGGTGTACGAATCCCTGGGCATCGAGGCCATCTGCCCCACCATTCTCGGCGGCTCCGCCTTCATCCAGCGTTTGGCCCAAACCTGAGCAAAGGACACCGCCCATGTTCATCATCATCGCCGGCAGCGGCGCACTGGTCTACCACCTCGCCCGGGATTTGCGCCAAAAACGCCATCAGCTCCAGCTCATCGTGCGGGATGCAGAAGCCTGTCAGGACCTGGCCCGGCGGCTGGAGATGCCCGTCATCTGCGACGATCCCACCCTGCCGCGGGTGTTGCAGGCCGCGGGCGCGACCGAGGCCGACCTGGTGCTGGCCGTCACCCTCAACGACGCCGACAACCTCGTCATCTGTCAGGTGAGCAAACGCCATTTCGGCGCGCCTCGCACCGTGGCGCTGGTGACTAACCCCAACCATGTGGATTTGTTCCGGCGGCTGGGCATCGACGCCGTGGTCAGCGTGGCCACCATCCTCACCACCCTGGTGGAGCAGCAGGCCACCCTGGAGGACATGATCTCCCTCACCCCCCTGGCCGAGGGCAAGATCATGGTCACCGAATTGGCCATTCCCGAGGACGCGCCCGCGGTGGGCAAAACCCTCAGCGAGCTCAATTTGCCCCGCAACGCGCTCATCGCCACCATCACCCGCGATGGCGAGCCCATCATCCCCCGAGGCGACATTCGGCTGCATGCCGGCGACCGCGTCCTGCTGGTGACGAAGGCCGAAGCGGAATGCTCGGCCATCGGCCATTTGCTGGGCGAGGCGGCCGCGCGCAACCTCTGACCCCACCGGTGTTGCGGTCCCCTTCATGTCGATCATGAACCGTCGCTATGCTCAACGCCTCCGCACCCGTTATCGGCTCATCTTCAGTTATGTGGGATGGGGATTGATCGCCCTGGCCCTGGCGATGATCTTTCCCCTGGCGGCCTTGCCCTTCCAGAGCGATTTTCAACAGGACCAGATCGCCGCGTTCCTCCTGCCCATGGTGGGATCTCTGGCCGTCGGTGCCTTGTTCATCCTGCAGCGGCCCAAAGGCGAAGTCAATCCCCTTTCGGTGAGCGAGGGCGGCGTCATCGTGCTCTTCATGTGGATGCTGGCCCCCGCCATCTCCACCTACCCTTTCCTCCGTCTCACCTCCGCCACCTTCTCCCAGGCGTTATTCGAGACGGTCAGCAGTTGGACCACCACCGGGCTCTCGGTCATCGACCCTGAGCACACCCTGCACATCCTCCTCCTTTGGCGAAGCTGGATGTCATGGTTGGGCGGTTTGGGGTTGGTGATGTTGGTGAGCGCGGCCCTGGTCGGGGCCAGCAGCATGGGCTTGTATCAGGCCGAGGCCCGCTCCGAGCAGCTTCGCGCCAATCTGGCCTACTCCACCCGACTCATCGTGGTCATCTACGCCAGCTACACCCTCATCGGCGGGCTGCTTTATCGGCTGGCGGGGCTTTCCTGGTTCGACGCCATCAACCACACCTTCGTGGCCCTCTCCACGGGCGGGCTCTCCACGCGCATGGAAAATATTGCCGCGTTCGACAATGTGTGGGTGGCGATGGTCTCCATCCTGCTGATGATCCTGGGAGCAGTCAGCTTTCCTGTGCATTACGCTCTATGGCGGCGGCAGTGGTCTCGGGCCTATCGAGATGGCGAGACGCGCATCTTCGTCATGCTTCTGCTGCTGGGGACGGGACTGCTCACCTGGCGAAGTCTGCCTCTGGGGCTTTATCGCTGGTATGACGGGCTCTTTCAGGCCGTCTCCGCCCTGACAACCACCGGCTTCTCCACCGCCACCCTGTCCAGCATCGATGACTTCGGACTTGTTATTCTCATCCTGCTCATGTTCGTGGGCGGCGGCGCCTTCTCCACCGCGGGCGGCATCAAACTGTGGCGGGCCTATCTGTTGCTGAAGACCCTGCGCTGGCAGATTCGCAAATACCAGCTGCCGCGCACGGCCAGCTATCCCCTCATGGTGTGGCGCGCGGGACGACGGCGGGAAGTGAGCCCCGCGGAAGTGCAGGAGATGTTCACCTCGGTCGCCATCCAGGCCATCTTCTTCGCCCTGGGATTGCTCATGCTGGTGGGCAGCGGCATCTCCTTGCGGGCCGCGTCCTTCGATCTCATGTCCGCGCTCTCCACCGTGGGGCTTTCGGTGGGCGCGGTCGGTCCCGATTCGCCCCCCGGCATTCTGGCCGTCTTCACCGCGGCCATGGCCCTGGGCCGTCTGGAATTCCTGGTGGTCTTCTTCGCCGGCGCGAAATTTATCCGCGATTTGGGAACGATGGTGCGAAAGGACTAAGTTTTCATTACAAACTTTTCATTTTCGCCGCTTCCTGCATGTGGAAAGCCGCGCGTCCGTCGTCTTATTGGTGACATCCCCAGAATTTGAGCATGGCGCTCATCTTTTGTGGCGAAAGGTTTTCACCAGCCGTTTTGGGAGATTATGCCTCCATCACCCACCTGTTTTGCTTACGATCCCGTCGAACAATTGCACACGTTGCCGGGGCATCCCGAGAATCGAGAACGGTTGCGCAGCGCCATGCGTTTGCTGAAAGCGCGCGGGCTGCTCGACCGCATGCAGGGGATTCCGGTCTCCCCCATCCCCCTGGCGCAGTTGCATTGGGTGCATCCACCCGCCTATGTCAACCGGGTGCGGGCCCTGGACGACGCGGGCGGCGGCTATCTGGACCCCGACACCTACGTGGTTCCGGGCAGCTATCGGGCCGCGCTGGCTTCGGCCGGCGCGCTGGTCCGCGTCCTCGATGCCGTGGCCTCGGGCCAGGCCCGCAACGGCATCTCCCTGATGCGCCCGCCGGGCCATCACGCCCTGCCGGACCGGGGCATGGGCTTCTGCATCTTCGCCAATGTCGCCATCGCCGCGCGGGTGGCGCAACGGGTGCATGGACTGGAGCGGGCCCTCATCATCGATTGGGATGTGCACCACGGCAACGGCACGGAAGCCATCTTCTACGACGACCCCACCGTCGCCTTCTTCTCCACCCATCAATATCCCTACTATCCCGGCACGGGCGCGGCGGAAGACATCGGCCGCGGGCGGGGCAAAGGAGCCACCATGAACGTCCCCCTGCCGCCGGGCGTGGGCGATCACGGCTATCTCCGCATCTTCGATGAGCTGCTCATCCCCTTCGCCCGTCGCTTCCAGCCCGACATCATCCTCGTCTCCGCAGGCTACGACGCCCACTGGCAGGACCCGCTGGCCTCGGAGAGCCTCAGCCTGCTGGGCTACGCTCAGCTCGCCAGCCGCGTGCGGGATCTGGCCGACGCATTGTGCGGCGGAAAACTGGTCATCGCGCTGGAAGGAGGGTACAATTTAGAGGTGTTGCGTTACGGACTGATGAACACCGCATTGGTGCTGATGGGCCTGGAATCGGGCGTTGAGGACCCCATCGGCCCGCCCGCCTACGTCAACAACGACGTGGATTCGCTCATTGCCCGCATCAGGCGGCTGCACGGACTATCCTGAAAATAGCATGTAGCACGCAGATGACGCTGATGAAACGCAGATAGACGCAGAAATGCCAGAGGTCAGAGATCGGAGGTCCGAGGTCTGAGGATGCCTGTTCTGACCTCGGACTTCAGACCTTGATTGACTGACAAAAGTCTGTTTGGCTTCTCATGCGGTTGCACGCCCCTTCCTTTGCTTCCTCCCCCACTCCGAAACGGGTGGGGGAGGAGAAGCGGAGGCTGAATGTGATGGCCCCCCTCCAACCTCCCCCCGAGCTTCGCTCAGGGGGAGGCCATCCGGTTCTACAAAGCCTCTTCCCAAGAGAAAAGGTTCTCCCTCCCCTGAAAACGAGCGCAGCGAGTTTCGGGGGAGGGCCGGGGAGGGGGCAAAAAACCACGACGAACAGACATGCAAAGTTTTGTCAGTCAATCAGCTTCAGACCTCAGACCTCGGGCGGGCGCAGCATCCGCGTCATCCGCGTTCCCATTTTCATTCGTATCGGCGGGCTGTCGTTCCGTCCCATTGTTCCGAAAACAACGGTGTAATCTCCCCCTCGCCACCCGCGACTCCTCTCCATGTTCACCCAACGCCTTTCCGGCATCCTCCTCCATCCCACCTCCTTCCCCGGCCCATACGGCATCGGCGATCTGGGAGATCAGGCGTATCACTTTCTCGACTGGCTGGCTAAGGCCAAACAACGCCTGTGGCAAGTGCTGCCCCTGGGCCCCACCGGCTTCGGCGATTCGCCCTACCAATGCTTCTCCGCGTTCGCGGGCAATCCCCTGCTCATCGCCCCGGAAGACCTGCTGCGCCGCGGCTATCTGACCCACCGCGAGCTGGCTCCGCCTCCCTTTCCCCAGGAACGCGTCGATTTCGGGCCGGTCATTCAGTGGAAACGGGCGCTGCTGCGCACCGCGTTCCGGCGATTCGAGCAGGAAGAAAGCCCTCCGGAGTTTGAGACCTTCTGCCGGGAAGAAGCCGCGTGGCTGGAGGATTACGCGCTGTTCATGGCCCTGAAGGACCATCATGCCGGACGCCCCTGGCACGAGTGGGAGCCTGCCCTGCGCGATCGCGAGCCGGAGGCATTGACACAAGCTCGAGAACACCTGGCCAACGACATCCGCTTTCATGCGTTCACCCAATGGCTGTTCTTCAGCCAATG
>CAZDCN010000200.1:0-5138 GCA_964503945.1 uncultured Caldilineales bacterium | reverse complement strand
TTACGAAGCAGGTATCATGAGCGTTTGCTCGCCAATCATGATGAAAATGGGAAGCGTTCGCGATCAGCGCGGGCGGCTTGGAAGCGGCGCCAGGTCGGAAATTGCTGGCTGGTCGCGGATCGCTTGACAGAGAAAAATCAATCATGTACACTGGAGGCGGTTGTTTCCCCATGCCTTTCTGGCAGCGCCCATCCATCGCAACTGCTCGCATCTGTTGCCGCAAAGACGCCGTAACGAACCTTTTATGCTGGCACAATCGAACCATTTGGGTTTAAAAGAAAATGATGGCAAGCATTTCGCGCGGATGGCATTTTCAGCTTTCATGTGCGTGACGTTTTATCGCGCTCTCAATTCCTTCACGCACCGCCCATAGGACATCTTTCTGGCCCCACATCAAAAAAAGGAGGTGATGTCTATTTCGTCATTTGCTTCATGATTCCATCACTTCAGATAGAAGACCACTCCTTTCTACCTCCCGTTTTCATTCACGGAAGGAAGCACGCCACGCTTTCATCACTCAGGAGAGAAACCATGAAAAAACCATCCTTCAAGTGGGCCGCCCTGCTGGCTATTTTGGGCATGCTCATGATGTTGCTGCCCGCCGGATTCGCCGCCGCGCAATCCGGAGCCACGCCTCAGACGGTGAGCACGAGCGTCGACAACGCCGTCAACAAAATCCATCCCGTATTGCGCGAGAAGTTGGGGCTGGAAAACGGCGTCGTTTCGGCGTTGGATGCTTCGGATGAGGTCGGCATTGGCGTTTTTGTCAAGGCCGGAACCGACATCAGCCAGTATATGACCTGGTCGTTGACCCGTCCCTTTGTTGATCCCATGGGGAATCAACTTGTGGTGGGCGCGGCCAAGGCCAGCGTGATCATGAAGATCGCCTCGCTGGATGATGTTGTCCGCATTTATCCCGACGAGCCCGTCATCGAACCCCCCAGCCCCTTCCGGGGCGACCCTGATTTGAGCCGCCGCGCCGGCGCCCAGGACGCTTTGCGCGCGGCCGGCGTGCAGGATTGGTGGGATGTCGGGCCCAATCACAACGCTCGCGGCGCCTGGCTCAACGGCTACACCGGCGACGGCGTCAAAGTGTTGGTCAACGACTCGGGGATTGATTTCGCCCATCCCGACTTGCAGGGGACCTGGGCCGTGGATCCGAACCCCGATTCACCCTACTATGGCTGGCCCATGATGTTCGACGGCCGCTCCACCTATCTCTACATCCTGGACCAGGTCTTCGGCACGAACTACGTGGCTTCGGGCCAGACGCATTATTCCGACACCAGCGCCACCTGCTCCCTGGACGACTGCGTCTATCAGCCGCTCAATGCCGCGGAAGCTCACACCTACACCCTGCCTCCCACCAGCCAGAGCGGCGTCTATCACATCGGCTTCCATCCCGACAAAACCCTGGCCGACGCGGTCAACGGCAATTGGAATGGCAGTTATGAGAACGAAGAGCATGTGGCGGTGTTGGTGGTGGATGAGAATGAGGCCGGCGTCTACGACACCGTGTACGTGGACATGAACGGCAATTTTGACTTCACCGACGACAAGCCCGTCACCAAGGACGATCCCATCGCCTACCTGGACTTCTGGGATTCGGCGGCCAATGCCCCGGGCCAGGATGGCTATGCGGACATCTCCGGCGGCCTGCTCTACTTCATCGGCGATGGCGTCAACCACATCCCCGCGGCTGACTGGATGTGGGGCAAATACTCGATTCCGCCCGAAAATGGCAGCCTGCTGGCCTGGATGTACAATGACTTCACGGAAGCGGGCGGCGATCACGGCCAGCTTTGCGCCTCCAACGTGGCCGCGCAGGGCGTCATTGACGGGGGCGCGCCTTCCTACAAGCCTGCGGGTGACGGCTCGCCTTTCACCGGCATGGTTCAAGGTCCAGGCCGCGATGCCAAACTGACCGCCAACGGCAATCTCTACATCAACCTCGCTTTCCTCGAGTTCGACAGCTTCTACTATGCGGCTCTGGGATACGATGGCGTGCCCGGCACCGACGATGACGTGCAGATCATCAGCAACAGCTGGGGCTTTTCCACTGGCTCCAACGACATGTGGGCCGATTACAGCCGCAAGATCGATTACACCGTGCGCCATCTGAATCCGAACCTGACCGTGGTCTTCTCCGCGGGCAACGGCGCTCCCGCCTACGGCAACCTCACCGCGCCGGCTCCGGTTTCGGGCGTTATCGTAGGCGCGTCCACCCAGTTCGGCAGCACGGGCATCTTCGAGACCATCATGTCCGCGGACCAGATCAACTGGGGCGACGTCATTCCCTTCTCCAACCGCGGTCCTTCCGCCATGGGGCGCAACGGCGTCAGCGTCACCGCGGACGGCGCCTTCGGCGCGGGCGCGCTCTCCCTGAACGAATGGGGGGATGGCTGGACTGCCTGGGACGCCTGGGGCGGCACCAGCCGGTCCGGGCCCGTGGCCGCGGGCATCCTCACCCTGGTGTATGACGCCTACAAGCAGACGCATGGCGAATGGCCCACCTGGGACCAGGCCCGGGCTTTTCTCATGTCGGGCGCAAACCACCAGCGCTACGACAGCTTCATCCAGGGCGCGGGCACAGTGAACGGCGCCAATTCCGCGGCCATTGCCGCGGGCGACAGCGGCTACTACGTCATGCCCGATAATTGGACCGGCGGCGACTATCGCGGCGTGGAATACCACTCCTTCGCCAACATCATGCACCCCGGCGATGTCAGCGCCAAGACCTTCACCGTCTACAACCCCACCGACTCCGATATCGAGGTCAAGGTCAAGAGCAAGCATCTCGTCAAGATCGGCGAGTACAGCTTCCCCTTCACCACGAAAGACCAATCCCTGGAGGATGGCGCTTTCACCAAGCCCGACTATCTCTTCTCCCTCACCGAGCTGATCCCTCCGGGCACGGACCTCATTCGCGTGCAGGTCGGCTTCCCCGCGAATCAATTCGACGCCAACGGCGATTATCGCTACGACAACCGCTGGCGCGTCCACATTCAGGATTGGACCGATCTGAATGGGGATGGCAAGCTGTGGGAGGACCTGAACGGCGACGGCGTGGTGAACGCCGATGAGATCGACACGGGCGAGCACATTCGCGTGGCCTACGGTTACAATTCCGGCTCCACCCTTGAGGTGCGCATGGCCAAGCCGTTCCAACGCATGCACGACGGCCTGTTCATCTCCCTTCGCCACAAGACCAAGACCCCCGACATCCCCACCACCAACCTCACCATCAAGGTGGACTTCTTCGCCACCCAGAACTTCGATTGGGTGACGGTGGATCCGGCCATGCTGACCGTGCCCGCGGGCGGCGAAGCCACCTTCGATGCGACCATGACCATCCCCGAGGATGCCGAGGTGGGCCTCTACAACTCGGCCATCATGGTGGATGGCGCGGGCATGCGCGTGGTCGTGCCCGTGGTGGCCAATGTGGCGGCCAGCAGCGCCAACTTCACCTTCGGCGGCGGCCGCGCGGCCAACACGCCCTACGATAATGGCCGCATGTTCGGCTACAACAACTGGTCCTGGCGCGCGGATTCGGGCGACTGGCGGTTCTACTTCACGGACATCATGGATGACGTGTCCGAAAACGCCATGCTGTTCGTGGACACCCAGTGGGACAATCCCAACATCGACATCGACACCCTGGTCATGGGACCCACCCCCGATGAATACAGCAACGATCCCGACAACGGCGAACCCGACGTCTACGGCCCCTACACCCTGGACACCCTGCCCGGCAGCAGCGTCAACACCTACGCCGGCGCCGGTCGCTGGATCTGGTACACCAACACCGGCGGCCCGCGCGAGATGGTGGCTGTGCCCGCGCAGGAGGGGCTCCATGTCATCGCTCTGCATCAGACCTACACCAGCGGTGAGCACAACGATGTCAGCGTCAGCGGTCAGGTGGGCATGCTCAACGTCGATCCCTCGCCGTTGAACGTCGACGCGCCCACCGACACCATGACCGTCACCGTTAACGTTTCGGCCTCGGTCAATCTGGATGACCTGGTGGCGGAAGGCTTTGGTTTGGGCCTGCCTGAAACCTACACCGACCTCCCCATCCAACAGGATGACCCCAACGATCCCACCACGGCCAGCTACACCCAAACCGTCACCATCGAGCACGCCGCCTATCTGAACGTGGATATCGTGGGGCAGGACAGCGACGATCTCGATCTCTACGTGGTGGATCCCAACGGTCGCATTGTGGCTTCCTCCACCACGCCCACAGCCCAGGAGAGCGTCTCCGTCAAGTTCCCCATGGACGGCGTTTGGACCATCCTGGTGCATGGCTGGAGCGTGCCCGGGGGTGAGAGCACCTTCGACATGACCATCAACGCGGTGCAAGGTTACGACATCACCGTGGTGGACCTCCCCGAAGGCCCCTTCGCCGCGGGCGAGGTGATCCCTATCACCTTCCAGATCAGCCACGATATGAACCTGGGCGATGAGCTCCAGGGGGCGATCCTCCTGGGCCCCTCTCTGGCCCCCGGCCTGGTGGAAGTGCCCGTCACCGTGACCGCAGTCAATCCCGATCCCGTCACGGTGGAGCTGCCTCTCACCGCAGACACCTGGGTTAATGGCGGCAATGCCGGTGCGAACTACATGCACGACAACAAACTTGTCGTGCGACCCACGGGCCTGGACAATGCCCTGCTCAGCTTCGACAACAGTGTCATCCCCATGGAGGCCACCATCGTCAGCGCTGAGCTCATGGTGAACGCCACCTTCGAAACCGGCGCGTTCGGCAAGCAGCTCATGGTCATGAACGTGGATCCCTTCGATCCGACCACGGTGACTTACACCGATGGCCTGAATGTCTACAACCCCGGCCCGGGCGTGGATGTGGCCATGGGGCCCCTCACCTTGGACGCCACCGAGCAGGTGAAAGCGTGGTATCTGTCCGGCGGCCCCGGCAACGCCCAGCTCGCCATCGTCGCGGATGGTCCCATGGGCCGCGTCGTGTTCGACAGCAAAGAGACCGCGCTGTCGCTGCCCGACGCCATGCCGCCCAAGCTGATGGTGACCTACATCCCCAAACGGGATTGATCTCCCTCACCCATCTCAACAACACCCTGACCCCGGACCCTGTCCGGGGTCCTTTATGCATGTGCAACTTTATC
>CAZDCN010000199.1:0-5145 GCA_964503945.1 uncultured Caldilineales bacterium | reverse complement strand
CCGTGAATGATGATCGGATCGATGCGAAAGAAGCAGATGCCATGAGCGGCGGCACGTCGATAAGGATGAAGATAATGGTCGTCCGGAGTCCGGAGTCCGGAGTCCGGAGTCCGGGGAATCTCGCCTTGGGCGCGGACGGCCAAGTCCGTAAAACGTGATGCGTCATGCGTAAGCGCTTCACGGTTTACGTTTTACGCATGACGTCGTTGAACGCTCGGCCAACGCTGGCTCTGAGAAGGTCTCCGCAAACGACGCCAACGTCTATTTACGAAGCAGGAGTCCTACCATGAACACGCCAACCACCTCTGACTCGAAACTCACCCGCCGCGACTTCCTCAAACTGGGCATGGGCGTGCTGAGCGCACTGGCCATCGCCGAAATCGCGGGCGCGGGCCTGCTCTTCCTGGCCCCCCGCAGCGTGGAGGGCGCGTTCGGCGGCGTGGTCACCGCCGGGCCCGTGGACAGCTTCCCCAACGGCAGCATCACCGAATTCCCGGACGGACGGTTCTTCCTCATTCGGGCCCAAGATGGCGGCTTTCTCGCGGTCTATCGTCGCTGCACCCATCTGGGTTGCTCCGTGAGCTGGAAGCCCGACCAGAATCAGTTTCTCTGCCCCTGCCACGGCTCCCATTTCGATTTCTACGGCGACGTGGAGAATCCCCCCGCGCCCCGGGCGTTGGATACATTTTCCCTCTTCATCGAAGACGGCCTGGTGAAGGTGGACACCTCCCGCCCCCAAACCCGAGACGAATTCCAAGCCAGCCAACTGGTTTACGCCTGATTTTATTGTGATTTCAAGGGAGGCGCTTATGAACCGTTATCATCTCATCACCTTACTCGGCCTGTTCATCCTGGTGGCGGCCCTGCCCGTGTACGCGTGGCGCGAGCCGGAGCGCATGGAGGCTGCGCAGCAGGCCCTGCGCGAAACCTATGTGGCCGACGGCGCGGTCATCTATGTGGAGCATTGCGCGCTCTGCCACGGCGTGGGAGGCGAAGGCATCGGAGCCAATCCTCCCCTGAACACGGACGCCATCCGCACGGCCGACTACGACTTCCTCTACAAGACCATTGCTCGCGGGCGCTATAACACGGCCATGACCGCCTGGCATCAGGAGGATGGCGGGCCGTTGAACAGCTATCAGGTGGATGAACTCGTGGCCTTCCTGCGCTATGTGGACTGGCCCCAGGTGAAGGAGCTGGCCGCGCAGCAGGGCGTCATCCCGCCCGCCATGCCCGCGCCCGCCGTGCATGACGATTTTCTGGCGCAGGTGGCCGCGTTGGGGCCCGAGGGCGAAGCCTGGGCCCATGGCATCGATCTCTACGCCCAGAACTGCACCACCTGCCACGGCGTCAACGGCGAAGGCTCCGATTTCGCGCCCGCGCTGAATGACGACGACACCCGCACCGCGGACGCGGACGATCTGGCCCGCATCATCCGCGAAGGCGTTCCCGGCACGATGATGCCGGCCTGGGACCACAAGCTGGATGAAACCGCCATTGCCGATCTGGTCGCCTTTTTGCAGAACTGGGACGCGATCAACGACGCGGGCCTGGCGCTGACCCCACCTGCACCCATCCATGTGGACCTGAACAATCCCGACGAAGTGCTGGCCCTGGGCGAACAGCTCTACGCCAACGCCTGCGCGGCCTGCCACGGCGAAAGCGGCGAAGGCGGCAGCGGCCCCGCCCTGAACAGCCTGCAAATCCTCACCCGCAACACCGATGACGATCTGCGCAACACCATCCTCTACGGCCCGCGGCGGCCCAACAGCATCATGCCCGCTTTCGGCGACCGACTGACCTCGGTGGAGGTGGACGCGCTGGTGCAGTATTTGCGCTCGTGGGAAGCCACCGCGGTTTGGGTGGCGAACCCGCGGGGGACGGAGCAGGGCGGCGGGCCCCCATGGCTGCGGGCCACGCCCGACGCGGCCAACCCCATCCCGCCGGGCCAGGGCCGCGGACAGGGACGGGGCGGGCCTCCTCCGGGCAAGGGCCCCAATGCTCAGGCCAGCGCCCAACCGCAGCCCCAGGGCCCGACCCTGCACTTCACGGGCGAGGTCATCCGCCTGGCGGATAATCAGCTCACCTTCCGCGATGCCGAGGGCGCGGAGCGTCAGGCCATGCTGGGCCCGCCCTGGTGGTGGGCCGACAACGCCATCGACCTCCTCCCGGGCGACCCCATCGAGCTGGAAGGCTTCGAGAGCCCCGACCACATGGAAGTCAATTGGATTCAGAACCTGCGCACGGGCCAACGGCTGGACCTGCGCACGCCCGAAGGCATGCCCGTGTGGCAGCAGCCCTAGGGATGGCGAAAGATGCGTTTTCAAGGAGCGGGCGCACGTTGGACGCGGTCCGCTCCTTTTTGGTTTTGGATGGAAACGGGATTTGTTTTGAGAATGAATCGCATCATGGTATAATTCCACCCAATTACACAAGCCTTTGGCGTGGGAAGCGCCAGGGTCAGACATGCTTTTTTGACGTTGTTGTCAAAAGCGCCCATTCCGCTGATTTTGCATCAGGATGTTTCATCACTCAGCTCGCCATGCCGAGTTGGAGAGCCGGGTTTTCTCAATCAAGGGGGTTTTCCATGTTTCCTTCATTCCGCACTCCTGTTCTCAAACATCTGCTCTTCGCTTCCGTTGCATTCATTTTGCTGATGCTGTTTGGCGTAGGCTTTCTGGCAGGCGGCGCTTCGGCTCAGGGCGGCAGCGTCTGCGACACGGTGACCCAGATACCCCAATCGGAATGTCAGGCGCTGGAGGCGCTCTACAACAGCACCGATGGCGACAACTGGCGCAACAACACCAACTGGCTGCAGAACGACATGCCCTGCACCTGGTACGGGGTGACGTGCAACGCCGGGCATGTGGTCGAGCTGCAGTTGCAAGGGAACGGTCTGAACGGGCCTCTGCCCCCTGACATCGGGAATCTGACCGAATTGGTGCGTCTGGTTTTGAGCGCCAATCAGCTCACGGGCAACATCGTTTCCTCCACGGTCCAGAATTTCACCAAAATCGAATGGTTTCTGCTGGCCAATAACCAGATGACGGGAACCCTGCCCGCCGAGATTGGGGTCATGACCCAAACCGTCTGGTTCGACATCAGCAACAACCAGTTCGAAAACGCCTTGCCTCCCGAAATCGGCGACCTGGTCAATGTTCAGAAATTCTACATCAACGACAACAGCTTTTGGGATCCCCTGCCGCCCGAGATCGGCGATCTGACCGCGGTCCAGGAATTCCATATCGAAAACAACTATTTCAGCGGCGCGTTGCCGCCCGAGATCGGGAACCTGACCAACGCGGTGGAAATGTATCTGGACCACAACCAGTTCAAATATGATCTTCCGCCCGAAATCGGCAACCTTGCCAACGTCAAAATCCTTTACCTGAATAACAACAAATTCAGCGGAGCCATTCCCCCTGAAATCGGCAATCTCGCCTCGGTGGAGGATTTGAATCTCAGTTTCAATCGCTTCTCCTCCATGCCGCCCGAGCTGGGCAACCTCACCTATCTCCGCACGTTGAACATCTCCAACAACCGGCTGGATGGCCCCATCCCGCCTGAGCTGGGCAACCTTCCTTTGATTGACACCATCGATCTCAGCACCAATTATCTGGATGGCCCGCTGCCGCCTGAATTGGGCCAGCTCGATTCACTGACCACCCTGAATCTGACCAGCAACCAAATCACGGGAACCATTCCGGTCTCCTTCAGTCAAATGTCCTCGCTTCAGAACTTGCGCATGGGCTACAATCGGTTGGAAGGCGGCATCCCCCCCGAGCTTGGGGACATGCTCAGCTTGAAACGGTTGATTCTGAACAACAACAGCTTGACCGGAACCATCCCCATCTCTTTGAGCCTGCTCACCGAACTGACGACTCTGGACCTGTCTAACAATGGGCTCACCGGGGGCATCCCTCCCGAGCTGGGCGACCTCAGCAATCTGCGCAATCTGGTCCTGGCCGGGAACCAGCTCACCGGCACGCTGCCGGCGGAACTTTCGCAGCTTGGCACGCTTTATTCCATGGAGCTAGAGCGCAACAATCTGGAAGGCCCGATCCCCCCTGAATTCGGTCAGCTCAGCCAACTGCGCAACCTCTATCTTTACAGCAATGACCTGACCGGAACCCTCCCCTCCGAACTGGGACAACTGGGCAACCTGGAGCGGTTGTGGGTGGATTATCTGCTCACAGAAGGGACGCCGCCTGACACGTTGGGCAATCTGACCAACGCGCTCTCCTTCCGATTCGATAACAGCAACATGGCGGGCTTGCTGCCCATGAGCTTCACCAACATTCCCCATTTGAATGAGCTGTGGTATCACGCAACGGGATTGTGCGAGCCCGACAATGAGGATTTCCAAACGTGGCGGGATAGCGTGAGCTACGTGCGTGGAGATGGCGTCTGCGATATCCATCCCAGCATCTCCCTGACCACCAACGTGGTGTTGAACTGGACCGATGTGGGCGGGGGCGCGCCCAATTACGACATCCATCGCGACACGTCGCCCTACTACACCCCCACCGTGTCTACGGTCTATTCCACGGTGGCTGTTTCCACGCCCGGCGCCGGCATGACCTTCACCGACACGAGCGCGCCCGACGCTTCCCTGACCAATTACTTCTACCACATCGTGGGCATGGACCCCAACGCCGTGGAGGTCATCCACAGCAAGGAGATGGGCCTGTTCAATTACGAGCTCGTGCCCGGCGCACCCTGATCCAGCGGCCATGATGCGTAAAAACCGCCGGGGAGGTCTGCCCCTCGGCGGTTTTTTATTGGGGGATGAAAGCCATGATGGTTGGGTGTGGTCGTCCGTGGTCGTGGCTTTCAGTGCTCTCGGTCGAGCCGTGAGGGGTGAAAGATTGAGGTCGTGGTGGAGCGCTGGAAGATCGACGCGTTTCAGTGCTCTCGGTCGAGCCGTGAGGGGTGAAGCTAATCCGCAAGCAATTTCGCCGCGGTGAGTGTGTCGGGTTTCAGTGCTCTCGGTCGAGAGGGTAGGACCTTGGGATGGGAAGGATACGATTGAACGTAACCTTATCGTAACCAGGTAACGTTTTTGGGGATGGAGAACGTAACCTTCAAAGGCAAGGATACGTTTTGGATGGAAACGAGGATGTTAGGGTTACGTTTTGGACTTGA
>CAZDCN010000198.1:2893-5148 GCA_964503945.1 uncultured Caldilineales bacterium | reverse complement strand
GACTTGGCCGCCCGCGCCCAAGGCGAGATTCCCCGGACCCCGGACTCCGGACGCCGGACCCCGGACCCCGGACCCCGGACGCCGGACACCGGACGCCCATTAATTTCATCCTTATTGGCGGGCTGCCGCCTGTGTCGCCTGTTCTGACCGCACCTCCTTCCACCCCTTCATGACCTCGAACCGCGCCGCCCCCTCGCAGGACACCCTCGCCAGCATGGAAACGGAAGTGGGGCAGATCGCGCGCGGCGCGGGCCTGGGGCTGGGGGGCAATCTGGTCTATTACCTTCTCAACTTTCTGTTCACCGTGCTGGTGGCCCGACTGGTGGGCGCGGAGGCCTTCGGCCTCTACACCCTGGGCGTGACCACCGTCACCCTGCTCTCGCGCATCTCGGTCATGGGCATGGACCGGGGCGCGATCCGCTATGTGAGCATCAAACGGCAGGCGGGCGAGGGGGGCGCCATCCGCCAGGTGATTCTCACCGCCATCGCCTTCGGACTGGGCGCGAGCATCACCGCGGCTCTTGTGCTGGGGTTCTTTCCCGAATTTTTCCTGCGCCTGTTCCACTGGGATGACAAAACCTATCTGCTGACCCTGTTCCCGATCTTTGCCCTGGCCCTGCCCGCCATGGTCATGGTCAGCATCGGCGTGGCGGGCACCCAGGCCTTCCGCACCATGCGCTACCGGGCGCTGATCTCGAACACCCTCATCCCCCTGACGAAACTGCTGGGCGCGGCGGCCCTTTTCATCACCCTGGGCGCCACCGCGCTCACCCCCACCCTCGCCTTCGCCCTCGCCCAGATCATCGGCAGCGTCCTCGCCCTCTACTTCCTCTTCCGCCTGGCCCGTCACTACACCGGGGCCATGAAAAAAACCGCCCGGGAACCGGGCCTCACCCGAGAGCTGCTGAAATACTCCTTCCCCCTGCTGCTCTCCAGCGTGCTGGTCTATCTCAACGGCCGCACCGAGATCATGGTGCTGGGCATCTACAACCAGGCGGGCGCGTCGGGCATCTACAATGCAGCCATGCGCTTCGCCACCCTGCCCCTGATGGTGCTCACCGCGTTCAACGCCATCTTCATGCCCGTCATCGCAGACCTGCACCACCGGGGCGAGATGCAACGGCTGGACGCGCTGTTCAAGCTGGTGACCCGCTGGGTGATCATGGCGGCCATGCCCATCCTGCTGGCCTTGTTCCTCTACGCGGAGGCGTTCATCGGCTTCTTCGGCCAGGATTTCGCCACGGGCGTCGCCGTGCTGCGCATCCTCAGCCTCAGCACGCTCATCAACTTCAGCACGGGATCCGTGGGCGTCATGCTGCTGATGACGGGCTACTCGAACCTGGCCCTGTTCAACGCCTTTCTCACCCTGCTGGCGGCCCTGGCCCTGGACTTTCTGCTCATTCCCAACTACGGCATCACGGGCGCGGCCCTGGCGGGCATGCTCAGCCTCATCCTGGTCAACCTGGTGAATCTGGGCGAGGTGCGCTACCTGCTGCGCATCCAACCCTACGACCGCCGCACCCTGCGCCCCTTCCTCGCGGCCCTGCCCGCGGGCCTGGCAGGCTGGCTGCTGACGCGCTGGATGCCGGTCACGGGTTTGATGACCCTGGCCGTGGCCGCCCTCATCGTGGGCGGGGTCTATCTGGCGGCGCTGATGCTGATGGGATGGAACGAGGATGATCGGATGATGATCGCGGCCTTATCGAAACGCTTCCGGCGGCTGGCGGGGAGATAGCCGCGGCTGATGAACCGTGATGCGTGACGGAGGATTCATTCCCAATCCTCACCCCAATCTTCATCCCAATCCTCATTCCACTCCTCATCCGTCTGCTCCGATTCGCCCAAAAGCCGCGCCTTGACGCCCCCCGCCACCTGCTTCAGCTCATAATTCACCAGGAACCAGACGCCCTTCCAGGTCTCGGGATTGAGGAACTCCTCGGGAGGCGTGTCCTTGAGCATCTCTTTGAGGTCGGCCAGGGTGCTGACGCCGGGCAGTCGGGCCAGGCGTTCGGCCAGAGCATGCCCGCGTTCGCTGGCTTCCAGCTTGACCAGATAGTTGATGGTGAACCAGACCCCCTTCCAGGTCTCGAAATCCTTGAAATCCTCCAGCGTCGTCCCCTCCAGGCTCTCTTGCAGGCTCTTGACGGTCTCGGGCGCGAAGCGGTCCAGATTTTCCGCCAGGAGATTTTTCATACGCTGGGGCGTGTAGGGCGGGGGTTGGAACTGAGGAGCCACGGACTTCAGCTCCGCGGCCA
>CAZDCN010000198.1:0-2793 GCA_964503945.1 uncultured Caldilineales bacterium | reverse complement strand
TCGCCCGCGCCGGTCAAGGCCCGGGCCTGGGCGATCCAGTCATCATAGCGGGGGAGCCGGGACTGGATGATGGTTGCCAACTGGTCGGGCGTGGCCGCGGCCAGGTCCTGCAGGGTGAGGATGCCCGCATCCGCGAGTTTTTGGGCGTATGTCGGGCCGATCCCCTTGATCTGTTGTAATTCCTGAGCGCTCATTCGATTGCCTCGTGGTGGTTTGAAAGCATGGAACGAATTTTAAGGAATGTATATCACATTTTCTATCAGAATCCAAACGCCCGCGCGCTTGCCCCTTGAAAACGTGTAACCCTTTCATCCCTCACATCATCTAACAATCCGGTTCCCCGAAACCGATCTTATCCCCTTGCTATTTTCTCTCAAACCTGAGTTAGCCATAAAGGAGTAATACGCACCATGCCTCTTTTGAGCCCTGATGACGCCAAAGCCGTACAGCAGCAATTCCAGGAAAAAATCACCCGCCCGGTCAAGATGATCGTGGTCACCTCCCAACAGGGTTGCATGTATTGTAACGAAGTGAAGATGCTGGCCGAGGAACTGGCCGAGCTTTCTCCCCTGATCAGCGTCGAAGCTTACGACATCGACCAGGATAAAGCCATCGTCGATCTTTACGGCATCGATAAAGCGCCCGCCATCGTCGTGGTGGCCGACGGCCGCGGCGAAGAGCCCGACACCGACTACGGCATCCGCTTCTATGGCATCCCCAGCGGCTACGAATTCATGTCCCTGCTGGACGCCCTGAACACCGTGGGCAGCAACGGCGCGGACATTCAGATCATGCCCGAGACCCTGGACTTCCTCAACAGCCTGGATCGGGACCTGCACATCCAGGTGTTCATCACCCCCACCTGCCCCTACTGCCCCCGCGCCGTGATGATGGCCCATCACTTCGCCTTCGTCAGCCCCCGGGTCAAGGCCGACATGGTGGAAGCCATGGAATTTCCCGAGCTCTCCAGCCGCTACAACGTGTACGGCGTGCCCCGCACCGTGATCAACGACGTGGTGCACCAGGAAGGCGCGGTGCCCGAGCCTATGATGCTGCAAAAGCTGAAAGAGGCTGTAGCCGCCGCCCCCGTCTAATTCTCTCGCTTTCTCCTCCCTGTTGTTAGACCCCGGAGTCCTCGTCGACGACCGGGGTCTTTTCGCGCCTGGAACACAAATCCGCCAAAATCTGGTATGATAGGGATGGCGCTGTCAGCCCGCAGCAGATTCCCGCCAAAACGCCTCGTGCTCCAGGCCGCCGCCATGCTCGATCTCCTCCCGGGATGCATGCAGCATGGCTTGCAAGCGCGGCGAATAGGCCAGAAGCAAGCGCTCGATCTCATCTTCATCCTCCATGGGAAGCAGAACGCCGGCCGGCCGGCCGTTGCGGGTGATGATGATCGGGCCAGACGTTGCATCCCGCAGATAGGCGCTAAGATGCTTTTTCACATCTGCGATTGAGACGATTTTCATAATTCGATCTCCTCATTATCAATTACAAGACGATTACCAAACTTGATGCCAATCGCCAGAATGTAAACCTCGCGGGCTTGACGATTCACATCATAAAACACACGAAATCGATTATTCGGACCAAACCGCAGTTCCCATGTTGACATGGCCGGTTGTCGAAGCGATTTACGATTACGCGTCTCAACATCAGGCTCATAGCTTAAACGATCTTGAATCGTCTGTTTTATGAATGAATGATATTTTCTGTCAATGGCGCGGACATGTCGTTTGACCGCAGGCGCATAAATCAACCGAAATGGCTTTGCCTTCATGACCCGAATTATATACCAAATTCGGATTGTTTTCAACCCAGGGAGATTCCCATGACGACTATGAAAGCCCTCACGCCCGACCAACTGCGACCCCACTGCGACCCCGCGGTCTTCGATTTCCACTCCACCGCGGACCTGCCCGCGCTCACCGACATCATCGGGCAAAAGCGGGCAGTGCGGGCCCTGCACTTCGGCATGGGCGTGAAGAACGACGGGTACAATATCTATGTGTCGGGCGTGTCGGGCACGGGCAAATTCACCGCGGCCCGACGATTTCTGGACAAGGAGGCCCGGGAACGTCCGCCCGCGGACGATTGGGTTTATGTGAATAACTTCGAGAACCCCGCCCGCCCCAACGCCATCCGCCTGCCCGCAGGCCGGGGCCGGGCCTTTCGCGATGATCTGGAAGCGCTGATCAAGGAACTACGGCGGGACGTGCCCGCGGCCTTCGAAAGCGAGGAATATCAAAAGGAGCGGGATCGCATCATCGAGGAACTGAAACGGGTGCAGGAGGAGACCTGGCAGAAGCTGAACGAATACGTGGAGCAGTACAGCTTCGGCATCGTGCGCATTCCCGGCGGCTTCATGCTCACGCCCGTGATCAAAGGCCAACCGCTGACCGACGAACAATTCGAAAAGCTCAGCGACGAACAAAAGGAAAAGCTGCGCAAAATCCGGGAGATGCTCACCGAGCAGGTGGAGAAAACCATGCGGGCCATGCGCCAACTGGAGCGGGACGCGCGCAAGAAGCTGGCGGAGCTGGATGCACGCGTCGCCCGCTACGCCATCCAGCAGCCCATGGATGAGTTGAAGGAAAAGTATCAAGACGTGCCCGAAGTCCCGCAATATCTGGACGCGATGCGGGAAGACATGGTGGCCAATGCGGAAGTGTTCAAACAGCCCGAGGAATCGCCCCCGCCCCAAACGCCCATCCCCGCCATGCCCGCGCCCATGGATGGCTTCCTCATTCGCTATCGGGTCAACCTGATGGTGGATAACGGCGACGCGCAAGG
>CAZDCN010000197.1:0-5148 GCA_964503945.1 uncultured Caldilineales bacterium | reverse complement strand
CGAGGCTGGCGATCTGCTCATCGGCCGCCAGGCCTTGCGCGACGCCATCTACAGCACCCAGGATTTCCCCGGCGTGACCGGCACCCTGACGTGCAACGAGTATGGCGACTGCGCCACGGGCGAGGCTCTGGGCATCTTCCAGATCACCGAGGCTGAAGTGAACGAGAACAACTGGCCTCCGCCCGTCGTCTGGACGCCCATGGGACAGTAACCGTCCTGCCATTGCTCTCACACGAGCGCACACACGAGCTGGGGGGAGCAGTTCCCCCTGGCTCGTGTGTTATCATGCAAAGGCTGCATACCCTAATCCCAATCAGTGAGGAGCCGCATGAAAGCACGCTTGTATCGACTTAACTGGGTGGATGTTGTACTGAATATTTTTCGCATTGTGATTGTGGTGGCGGTGATTGTTGGGTCATATCGGACGCTGGCGTCGGGTAAGTACACGACCGACCAGTGGATTAGCCTCGTCATGTCGGGGCTGGCCCAGGGCAGCATCTACGCCCTGATCGCGTTGGGGTACACGTTGGTGTATGGCATTTTGTTGATGATTAATTTTGCTCATGGGGAAGTCTTCATGGCCGGCGCTTATACGGCCTTTTTCCTGGCGGATTACACCGCCAAACGAGGATGGCTGGCCTCGAATCCGGTGCTGACCATCCTGTCGTGGATGGTTCTGGCCGCCGCGGTTTCGATGTTCGTGGCGGTGGTTCTGGAACGGGTGGCTTATCGCCCGTTGCGCGGCGCGCCCCGTCTGGTGCCCCTGATTACCGCCATCGGCGCCTCCTTCTTCCTGCAATACACCTTCAAGGGTTTGTACGGTTCGGCTTTTCACACCTACCCCGAAGTGCCGGCGCTGAAAGGGAGTGTGAACATTGGCGGGGCGCAGATCCCCATCGTGCAGATCTTCGTGTTTGTTGCGGCGCTGGTGTTGATGGTGGGGTTGTATTGGATTGTGGAAAAGACGAAGCGGGGCAAGGCCATGCGCGCGGTCTCGGAGAACAAAGAGGTGTCCCGACTCATGGGCATCGACATCGACAAGGTCATCGTTTTCACCTTCATGCTTGGCGGCGCGCTGGCCGGGGCCGCAGGCGTTATCAACGGCCTCTACCGACCTCAGGGCGTGAATTTCTTCATGGGGTTCTTCCCCGGCATCAAGGCCTTTACCGCAGCAGTCTTGGGCGGCATCGGCAATGTGCCGGGCGCGTTCCTGGGCGGCATTTTGCTGGGCGTTATCGAATCCCTGGGCCCCAATCTGGTGTTGGATGGCCTGGGCATCCCCGCAGCCAACCAGTTGAAGGATGTCATTGCTTTCACCATGCTCGTGCTGGTGCTCATCTTCCGACCTCAGGGCATCCTGGGCGAGCGCCTCTCCGAAAAGCGGGCATAAGGAGGATAAGATGGATCAACGTAAGGAATCGGATCTGAGATTTTTCATCCGGGCCGGTTTGTTGGCCAGCATCGCTCCCCTGTTCACCTCGGTCATCGGCATGGTGGAGGTTTTCAACAAGCGCGAGGTGATCCAGGGGCTGCCTACCCTGGGTGAGATGTTGCTGCTCTTCCCGGCGCTGGTGGCGGGATATCTGGTGGCCTACAAGATGCGCAAACAGGGGAGAAAGCCTCTGCTGGCCCTGGGCGGCGCGTTGCTCGCCGCTTTCATTACGAGCCTTCCCACGGTGCTGCTGGTGCTGGTGAACAGCAAGATCAATCTGCGGGCGATGTTCGTTAACGTCACGCCCAATCTCATGGAAATTTTGCTGCAAGGTCAGGAATCCATGGTCCGGGGCCTGCTGGTCTTTGTGGCGTTTCTGACAGGCGCTGGATTGGTCGGAGCGCTGGTTTCCTTCATTCCCCAGCGTTATCGGCGTCCTTTGATCCTGGCCGCGGTCATCGTCCTGATTTCCGGACTCCTGAGCGAGTTTGTCAAGCAGATCCTGCAGCAGTTCGTGGACCGCAAGACCATCAAGCTGGTGGTGGTGGGCAAGTCGCTGACCTTGACGGCAGCCATAGCACTCTTCCTGACCTCCTATGTCATTATTCTCATAAAGGACGTGCGAGGGGCGAGCATCAAGGCCCGGTACAACGCCCTGCCGCCGGCCACCCGCAAGACAACCCGAACGGTGTCGCGTACGGCCCTGGGCATTCTGTTGTTGCTGCTACCCTGGATTCTGGGCACGTACCTCAGCGAGGTGATGGACAACGTCGGGCTCTATATTATCATGGGCCTGGGCCTGAACATCGCTGTGGGCTGGGCCGGTCTGTTGGATCTGGGATACGTGACCAACTTCGCGGTGGGCGCGTACATCGCCGGCGTGCTGACGTCGACAGGTCCGTTGGGCATTGGCGCCAAGCTGGGCATGGATCCCATGAATTTCTGGTTTATCGTGCCCGTGGCCATCCTGGCGGCCATGTTCACCGGCTTCACCCTGGCGCTGCCTGTGCTGCGCATGCGCGGCGATTATCTGGCTATCGCCACCCTGGGCTTCGGCGAGATCATTCGTCTGCTGGCCTTGTCGGACTGGCTGAAACCCTACATTGGCGGGGCGCAGGGCATCC
The DNA here is from genome assembly GCA_964503945.1 of uncultured Caldilineales bacterium. GTDB lineage: Bacteria > Chloroflexota > Anaerolineae > J102 > J102 > M2005. Next base: position 2,592 of record CAZDCN010000197.1, on the reverse strand, counting down.
TTTTCATTCCCAAGCCCGATCTCCCAGGCCTGGCGGAAATCTTTCCCGCTATGGTGGATACATTCCCCAGGCTGATGGAATACGCCAACGGGAAGGGGTTGCTGGCTGGCCTTGCCAAATTGATCTTATATGGTGAATTCAGCGGACCGCAGGAACTCTACTACATCATCTTCATCGGCGCCGTGGTGGTTTTCTTCGTGGCGGTGCGGCTGAACAACTCCCGGACGGGCCGTCAGTGGATGGCCATGCGGGAGGATGAGGACGCGGCCTCGGCCATGGGCATCAACACCACCACGGCCAAGGTGCTGGCCTTCACCGTCAGCGCTGCGTCGGGCGGTTTGGCCGGCGCCATCTTTGCCAGCAAAGTGGGCACCATCTTCCCCAATAGCTTCAATCTGTTGGTTTCCATCAACGTGCTCAGCCTGATCATCATCGGCGGCATGGGCAGCATCCCCGGCATTATCGTGGGGTCCCTGGCCTTGATCGGGCTGCCCGAGCTGCTGCGCGAGTTCTCGGAATTCCGTCTGTTGCTCTACGGGGCTTTGCTGGTGATCATGATGCTGGTCAAGCCCGAAGGGCTGTGGCCTTCGCCGGTTATCCGCCGCGAGATGGCCGCCGCCGAAGGCGAGGAGCCGCCTCCCGAAACGGGAGCCATGGAGACATCATCCCCCATGCAACTTGGGGCCGCGGATTAGGAGGATTGAGCCATGACCGAAAACATCCTTGAAGCCAAACAGGTTGTGAAACGCTTCGGCGGTCTTGTTGCAGTGGATCACCTGGACTACGAACTGCCGCGCGGCAGCATCTGCAGCATCATCGGCCCCAATGGCGCCGGCAAAACCACCTTTTTCAATATGCTCACGGGCTTCTACGCCATTGATGAAGGGGATGTGGTCTTCGAAGGCAAGAGTCTGAAGGGGCTGGAGCCCTTCCAGGTCACCCGTATGGGCATCGCCCGCACCTTTCAGAACATCCGTCTCTTCGCCAACATGACCGCCATCGAGAACATCATGGTGGGCGAAGAGCCTCATCTGCATTCCAATTGGATTGGAGCCATCGTGGGCACGCCGGGTGTGCGTCGCGAGGAGAAAATCGTGGAAGAGGAAGCCCGGCGTCTGTTACGATTTGTGGGCCTTCGCGGCAAAGGCGACATGCTGGCCAAAAACCTGCCCTACGGCGATCAGCGCCGCCTGGAGATCGCCCGCGCCCTGGCCAGCAAACCCAAGCTGCTGCTGCTGGACGAGCCCACCGCGGGCATGAATCCGGCCGAGACGCTGCAGACCACCCAATTCATTCAGAAATTGCGGGATGAGCTGGGCATCACCATCCTGCTCATCGAACATGACATGAAGGTGGTTATGGGCATCTCGGAGAAGGTGACGGTGCTGGACTACGGCAAGAAGCTGGCCGAGGGCGCCCCCGAAGAGATACAAAACGACCCACGCGTCATCGAGGCCTATCTGGGCCGAGGCGCCGCCGAAATGCTCACCCAAGCCGCTTGAGAGGAGAAACGAGATGGCACTGCTGGAACTGGACAATGTCCATAGCTACTACGGCAATATCCACGCCCTGAAGGGGGTTTCCCTGACCGTGGACGAGGGCGAGATCGTCTGTCTCATCGGCGGCAACGGTGCAGGGAAGACCACCACCCTGCGCACCATCACGGGGCTGTTGCGCCCTCGCGAGGGCTCGGTGCGCTTCAACGATGAAGACGCCCTTAAATATCAGGCTCACGAATTGGTGGCCAAGGGCATGGCTATGGTGCCCGAAGGCCGGGGCGTCTTCCAGAAGCTGACTGTGGAAGAGAATCTGGAAATGGGCGCGTTTTTGCGTAACGACAAGGACGGCATCGCCCGCGACATGGAGCGCATGTATGATCTCTTCCCCCGTCTGCAAGAGCGCAAGAAACAGGTGGCCGGCACCCTCTCGGGCGGCGAGCAGCAAATGCTGGCCATCGCCCGGGCGTTGATGAGCCGGCCCAAGATCCTGCTCATGGACGAGCCTTCCATGGGGCTCGCGCCCGTGCTGGTGGACTTGATCTTCGACACCATCGAGGAGCTGAACAAGCAGGGCATGACCATCCTGCTGGTGGAGCAGAACGCGCTCCTGGCCCTGGATGTGGCCCATCGCGGCTATGTCATCGAGACTGGGCGCATCGTGCTGGCCGACGACGCCAAAGCCCTCAAGGACAACCCCCAGGTCAAAAAAGCCTATCTGGGCGGCGCATAAACCCCGCACGGATATGTTCCACTTTTTCTTCGCTTCGCGGCGCGTGCTACAATGGTCTGGTTGTAGCGCCCGCCGCGTTTTTTGCGCCCGCTTCGTAAATAGGCCTCACGCAAAGGCGCCAAGGCGCAAAGGAAAAAAGAGGCAAAGAAAAGCAGGTTTGCAGGTGGCAGGTGGCAAGTCCACTTGCGCAGCTTCACCTGCGACTTGCAACCTGCCACTTGCGACCTGCGACTTGCGACCGCATTTTCATCCTTATTGGCGTGCAGACGCTCATGACGACTGCTTCGTAAATAGGCACTGGCCGAGTGAACTGCTTCGTAAATAGACGTTGGCGTCGTTTGCGGAGACCTTCTCAGAGCCAGC
>CAZDCN010000196.1:0-5155 GCA_964503945.1 uncultured Caldilineales bacterium | reverse complement strand
CGGGCATGATGGCGGCCAAATATCCCGACGCGTTCGCAGCCGCGGTCACCCACATGGCCATCACCGACCTGCGCGACTGGTTCGATGAGGTGAGCGCCTACCGCCAGTCGCAGATCATCACCGAAACGGGAGGCGCGCCCTGGGAGATTCCCTTCGAATACGACCGCCGCAGCCCCAAGGAGATGGCCTCGAACCTGAAGACGGTGCCCATCGCCGTGGTGCACGGCATCTCCGACACGGTGGTGCCGCCCCATCACGCCCAGGATTTCTACGACGCCATCATGGCCGCGGACCCCGTGCGCGCGGCGTTGCGCTGGTATGAAGGGGACCATGATCCCTCGGAAACGCCTCCTTATGGCGGGGCCTGGGCCGTCAACTTCATGAAGGATTATCAGCGGAACGCCAACCCCGCCTCCCTGCGCATCCGCACCGACGAAAACAAGGCCTTCTATTGGCTTGACATCTCGGCCCATAAGGGATCGACCTGGAACACGTTTACGCAGGTGGATGCGGATGCCGCTCCCGCGGAGGAGAAGATTCGGGCTACGGTGCGGGACAATGCCGTTGTGGGCTTGAGCTTCGATCTGGCCCGGATGGGGTTCGACGCCCGGGTTAGCTATGTCATCTCCAAGACCAACGACGCGCTGGGCTCCAGCATCGAGGCCGTCACTCCGCTGGATGGGCGGTTGTACGTCACCGCGCCCAAAGGCGTCACCCAACTGGAGATCTTCCCCAATCGGGGGGACATGCCCGTGGAGATGGTGCTGCGGCGGGGTGTAGATGGCTATCAGGGCGTGCAAGACGCCTGGATCAACGCCTGGGCCCCCGACGCCAATTACGGCGGGTCCAATACCATCTCGCTGCGCCCCAACGGCGTGCAACGGGGCGTCATCCGTTTCGATCTGGAAGGACTGCTGCCCGACCGCATTCAGATCACCTCCGCGGATCTCTACGTCTACGACAACGCCGACGGCCCGGACATGACCGTGGACCTGCATCCTCTGCAGAGAGCTTGGGCCGAAGGGGAGGTCACCTATAACCAGGCGGCCAGCGGTCAGCCCTGGACGCAACCGGGCGGCGATTTCGACGCCGCGGCCGTGGCCAGCCTCCATCTGCAAGGCGGAACCCCGGGCTATGTGTCGACCAGCATTCTGGATGCGGTGCGAACCTGGGCGGCGGACCCGGCCAGCAATCATGGGTTGCTGTTGGACGTATCCCAGGCCGGATATAACAGCGCCCGCACCCTCGTCGCATCCGATTATTGGGACGTGGGGAAGCGCCCTTATCTCAAGATCATCTATCAGCCCCTGCCCAGCCTGGGCGAAGTGGGCGGCGTGGTCTACGAGGACGCCAACGGGAACCGCATCCATGATCCGGGCGAAAGGCCTCTGGCCGGCGCGGTGGTGGAGCTCATCCAGAACGGCAGCGTGATCCAGCAGCAAACCACCGGCGCGGATGGCGCGTATCGCTTCACCGACATCGAAACCGGCTCCTACCAGCTTCGGGAGACCCCGCCGCCCTCCTACGCCGGCGCTCGGCCTTCGGGCATCGTCTTCTTTACCATCGCGGAGGGGGATGACTTGACCTACAATTTCGCCCACGACCCCCGCCATTTTCTCCCCATCATCATTCGCTAGAACGCCGCATGGATTTAGTCGCCTGGTATGAGACTTATTGGGCCGCCAAGGATGACGCCGTGGATCACGCGCGGTTGGATTTGATGCTGCCCTGGGTGCAGCCGGGTCAGCGCGTCTTCCAGTTGGATGGGGGGCCGGGGATGTTGGCCGAGCGCATGGTGAAAGAACGGGGCGCGGAGGTGGTGATGACCGATCTCACCCAGGAGGCGACGCGGCGGGCCCGGGCCAAGGGGCTGAACGCCAGCCAGCTCTACATCGCCGAACAGGACATTCCCTGGCCCGACGCCAGCTTCGATGTGGTCGTCTCCGATTCCGCCATCGAACATCACTTCGACCCGGCCCGCTCTTTCGATGAGCTCGCGCGCATCCTCAAACCGGGCGGCACGTTCATCCTCTGCCTGCCCAACATCGGCCACTGGCGGCATCGTTTCTGGTTGCTGCGCGGGCGGTTTCCCTACGTGCCCGCCACCCCCACCGACTTCACCCATCTCCGCTTCTTCACCCTGCACGAAATCCGGATATGGCTAAACGATCGGGGGATCGACATCGAGCATGTGGACGGCTCGCCCTCCATGTGGGTGCGGGGGCTGTATCCGGCCTGGATGCGGCATCCCTGGGTGCGGCCCTGGTATGAGAAGCTGAGCCATCGCTGGCCCACGCTGCTGGCCCGAGACCTCATCGTCATCGGCAGAAAGAGGGCGGGCGCATGACTTTACGCCAGCAGGTCGCGACCAGCGCCGCCTGGGTGGGCCTGTCCACCGCCGTCATCAAAGTCCTGAATTTCATCACCATCACCCTGGTGCTGGCCCGGGTGCTGGAGCCCGGCGACTTCGGGCTGGTGGGCCTGGCCTGGCTGGCCATCAACGCTTTCGATTTCCTGCGGGAGCTGGGCATCACCGCGGCGTTGGTGTATCGGCAGGGGGAGGATGAGGATGTGGCCGCGGATGTGGCCTACATCGCCCTGGCCGCGGCCAGCGTCATCATCTACTTTCTGGTTTTCTTGGCCGCGCCCTTGATCGAAGCCTTTTTCAGCGACGCCGACGGTCTCACCCAGATCCTGCGGGCGCTGGCCTTGACCATGCTCATCAACGCGGTGGGGCAGGTGCCCTACACGTTGATGGCGAAGCATCTCGATTTTCGCAACAAAGCCATTCCCGAAATCATGGCGGGCGTGGGGAACAGCATCGTCGCCATCACCCTGGCGCTGACCGGCTTCGGCGTGTGGGCCCTGGTGGGGGGCTATCTCACCGACAGCGTCCTGCGCAACGCGCTGGTCTGGTTCTTCACCGCGTGGCGTCCGCGCTGGCGCTTTCAGCGGGCCATCTGGCGAGAGATGTTCGATTACGGCAAGCATGTGGTCAGCAGCCGGGTGCTGATCTTCGGCATCACCAACATCGATGACGCCATGATCGGGCGGGTGCTGGGCTCCTCCTCGCTGGGGTTCTACACCCTGGCCTATCGGCTCAGCAACCTCCCCGCCACCCACATGACCAGGCTCGTCAGCAGCGTCATGTTCCCCGCGTTCAGCAAGATTCAGAAAGAGCAGGCGCGCATCCGCCGCATCTTCTTCCAGACCATCCACGCCATCGGTCTCCTGGCCGCGCCCATCTCCGTCGCCACCATCGTGCTGGGCCCCACCTTTGTGCACGAGTATTATCTGGGGCGCTGGGATGACGCCATCGTCGCCATGCAGTGGCTGACCATCTATGGCTTCGCCCGTTCCATCGCCGCCAACATGGGGCCCATCATGCGGGCCATGGGCAAACCCCAATGGCTCAGCGCCCTGGCCCTGTGGCGGTTCATCACCATGGCTGTGTTGCTCTATCCCGCCATCTTGTGGAAGGGCATTGTGGGCGTCAGCATCCTCAGCGCCGCGGTGGCCGTGGTGGATTTCGGCATTGCCGCCTGGATGACCAAACGTCTGATCGGGGCCGGCTACGGGCCCTACGCCCGCATCCTGGGGCCCGCGTTGGCCGCGGCCGCGGTCAGCGCCCTGGCCGCGTGGCTGGCGATGCCCTATTTCCCGGCGCCTCATCGTCTGGTTCCGTTCCTCCTGGCCGGTGTCCTGATGATGTTGCTCTATGGAGTCATCATGTGGCTGGCCGATGGTCTGTTTCGGGAGCTTGCTCGCAGCGTCTTCCGCCGTGCAGTTCTGAACATAGCACGCAGATGAAAGGTTACTTCTAAGGTGGCCGGTTTGGACGTAACTCCCGACTTGAACCCGACGCTTCTGGATGCCAAGGCGTCAAGCGTCAAACGTCAAACGTAAAACGTAAAACGTGAAGCGCTTACGCCTAACGCCTAACGCATTACGTATTACGCATTACGTATTACGCATTATGCATTACGTTTGACGGGCTTGACCGCCCGCGCCTGGCCTGCACAATTTCATCATGATCGGCGCGCAACCGCGCACATCATCTGCTATGCACATCCTCTATCTCTCCCGCGTCCGTCTGAACCCCTACGTCCGGCTGTTGGCCCGCGGGGTGGAATCGGCCGATGCCAGCATTCACACCCGGCAGCATCGCGCCCTCTCCTGGCCCCGCATCCTTTTCGACCCGCGCTGGCGCATCTTGCATCTGCATTGGATCGAGCTGCAATATGCATACAGCCCCATGCCTCACGACGAAGCCGCCAAAAATCTGGACGCGCTGCTGAGCAAATTCGGTCACTGGCGACAACGAGGCCGCAAGATCGTCTACACCGTGCACAACATCAACCATCACGAGGGCCGGCATCCCGATCTCAACCGGCGGGCCAATGGTTGGATTTTCGAGCATGCGGACGCCATCCACGTGCACAATCAGTTCACAGCAGAGCAGACGGCCCGGCTCTATGGCCGCACCGACAACGTCTTCATCATCCCCCACGGCAATTACATCGGCGTTTATCCCCGAGAGGTCTCGCGCGGCGAAGCCCGGGCCCGGTTGGGCGTTCCCCCTGACCATTTCGTCTACCTCTGCCTGGGCCAGATGCGCCCCTACAAGGGGCTGGATGAGCTCATCGCCGCGTTTTTGCAGCGCGACATGCCCGACGCCACCCTGCTCCTAGCGGGACACATCGCAGACCCCGAGTATGCCAGGGCGTTGAAACAACTGGCGGGGGATCATCCCAACATCCGTCTCTTCCCCAATTACGTCCCGCCTGCCGAGATCCAGCTCTATTTCCTCGCCTCCGACATCTGCGTGCTGCCCTATCGAGATGCGACGACCTCGGGCGCGGCCATGCTCGCTTTCTCTTTCGACACGCCCATCATGGCCCCCGCCATCGGGCCATTTCCCGAGCTGATAGGCGAAAACCGGCGGGGCCTGCTCTTCCATCCCCAGGCGCGCGACCTGGGCCAGGCGCTGGATCAGGCCCGGGCCCTGCCCTTGGCCGAGATGAGCCGGGCCGCTCGGGCCTTTGCCGAAGCCCGGGATTGGCGCGCCATCGGCGCACAGCACGCCCGCGTCTATCGCGCCCTGCTTTGAAAATAAAAAGAACACGGATGAACACGGAAAAACACGGATAATTTG
>CAZDCN010000195.1:1379-5162 GCA_964503945.1 uncultured Caldilineales bacterium | reverse complement strand
CATTCCCCAATGGCGCAACAGCCTGTTCATGTGCGATTGGAACACGAAACAATTGCACCGGTTGCCGTTGAACGACACGCGGGACGCCATCCTCGACGACATCATCATCGACACAGGCGACGCGGCCTGCCCCATCGACGTGGAGATGAGCCCCAACGGCGACCTCTATTTCGGCGGCTTCGACGCCATCTATCGCTTCCATGTCATCCCGCACTGGCTACCCCTCATCCTCAGCAGCTGAGCCTCATCCCGCCATGAACGCAGTCATCGCCCGCGACCTGACCAAGAAGTTCGGAGATTTCACCGCGGTGGATCACATCAGTTTCCAAGTCCGCACAGGGGAAATCTTCGGATTTCTGGGGCCCAACGGCTCGGGCAAAACCACGACCATCCGCATGCTGCTGGGATTGCTGCGCCCCACGGAGGGCGAAGCCCAGGTGCTGGGCATGGACGTCGCCCGCGAACCCCACGCCATCGCGCCCCGCATCGGCTACATGAGCCAGAAGTTCAGCCTCTACCCCGACCTCACGGTGGACGAGAACCTGACGTTCTATGGTCGTACGTATGGTCTGCATGGCAAGGCATTGGCTCGGCGCAAGGAGGAGGTGCTGGAAACCATCGGGCTTATCCGCCAACGGGCCCGGATCACCGGCCATCTGGCGGGAGGCTGGCAGCAACGTCTGGCCCTGGGCGCGGCCATTCTCCATCAGCCCGAGCTGCTGTTCCTGGATGAGCCCACCGCGGGCGTGGACCCGGTCAGCCGTCGCAATTTCTGGCGATTGCTCTACACGCTGGCCGCGCAACACACCACCATCTTCGTCACCACCCACTACATGGATGAAGCCGAACAATGTCACCGCCTGGCGTTTATCCACCACGGCCGCATCATCGCCATGGGGCCGCCGGGCCAGATCAAGCGAGAACGGATGCAGGGCCAGGTGGTGGAAATCCTGTGTGACCATCCGCAGATCGCGATCCGGGCGCTGCGCGAGGCCGGAGTTCCGGAGGTGGCGCTCTACGGCCGACGCATTCACGCGGCCGGCCCTGACCTGGCCACGCGCTTAAACGCCCTTGAACATCTACTAAGCCAAGCCGGAGCGGGCCCTAAGACCCTCCGCGTCATCCCACCATCGCTCGAGGACGTATTCATTGCCAATGTCAAGGCCTCCCATCCTTCGTAACCCGCTTTTCCTCACGACCCTGATCCTGACCCTGGGGCTGTTGACCGGTTGCGTTGCGGTTCGTGGCGCAACCGCAGCCGAAACCAGGCGGTTCACCGGTTTTCTCGAAAACGAGACCATTGTCATCGCACCCGAGATCGGTGGCCGTATTGTCGCCTTGCCTGTGGATGAAGGGGATCCAGTGGCAGCCGGGGACTTGCTCGCCCGGTTGGATGATAGTCGCATCCGCCTGGAGCTGGCCCAGGCCGACGCCCAGGTGGACCGAGCCGAGGCCGAACTCGCCCGGCTGAAGGCCGCGGTGCGGCCTGAAGATGTGGCGCTGGCCCAAGCCCGGGTGCAGCAGGCCCAGGCCGCGCTGGATGCAGCGGAAACCGCGCTGGCGGACGCCATCAAATTGCGGGACCACCCCCAGGAGCTGGAAGTGCAAATCGCCCAGGCGAAGGCCGCGTTGAACGAGGCGAAAGCCAACGCCCGCGCGGCGAAACATCAGGCCGAGGCCGCGGACCTGGAAGCGCAGATGTGGGGGGAGATCGCCCGCGACCTGGCCCATGGCATCCAGGTCACCCTGCCCGATGGCACGGTCATCACCGTGGACTCGCCGCCGCAGAAAAAACAGCAGGCCAACAAGGAATGGAACCTGGCCAGTCAGAAAGCATGGCGGGCCTGGTCTCAGGCCAAACAGGCGGAAAACGCCGCGGCCCAGGCTCAAACCGCACTGAACGATCTGCTGCGCCAGAAGCGGAATCCACAGGAAGCGGAAGCGCAAGTAGTGGCCGCGACCAACGCCCGCGACCAGGCGAAAGCCGCGCTGGAACAAGCTCAGGCCGCGTTGGATGCGGTGAAAGCAGGGCCGGGTCGAGAGCAGATCGCGGCGGCGGAAGCCGCGGTGGAGCAGGCCCGAGCCGCCCGCGACGCCCAGGCCACGGCTCTGAGCAAAACCCGCATCCTCGCCCCAACCGACGGCGTCATCCTCGAACGTTACTTTTCCCTCGGCGAAGTCATCGCGCCCGGCCAGGAGCTCCTGCGCCTGACCCGCCCCGGCCGCATGACCATCACCATCTACGTTCCCGCGGGCATGATCGCAGACTTCCGAGTGGGTGATGTCATGCCGCTGGTGGTGGATAGCGCCCCTGATCGGGAATATGACGCCCGCATCCTCGCGGTCTCGGACGAGCCCGAATACACCATGCGGCAGGCGCAAAACAACGCGGAGCGGGCCGCAGTCGTCTACGCGGTCACCCTCCAGATCGAAAACCCTGACGACCTGCTCCGCCCCGGCCTCCCCGCGGACGTGCTGTTCCGAAAATAGATTTGGAGGACGCAGATGACGCTGATGAAGCGCTGATCAACGCAGATGGAAGAAGAAAACGGAAAAATGATCTGCGCAAATCCGCGTTGCGAAGCATCTGCGTCATCCGCGTTCCCATTTTCATCCGTATCCGCGGGCTGCCGCCCGTGAAACCTGCTTTGAAAATAACCCACTGATTGTGTAAATCGCGGATAGAGCAAACAAATCCGAGACCAGAGATCCGAGGTCGGCGCGCAAACACGTTGACGCGCCCTTCGCCCACCCACTCACACGCTGACACACGCAAAGGTCCCCACACCCGTTCATCCATTCGCCCATCATCCTCATGACCAAACGCATCCTCACCATCCTTCTAGCCCTGCTCCTGGCAGCAGGCATCCTTTTCATCGTCGGCATCTTCCTCATCCCCGACCAACTGGAGGGGGCCTGGCAGCGCGCGGGCCTGCCGCAGGAGCCCCTAACCCAGGTGGAAAGCTGGCTGGGCCGGGCCGCGCCCGCGCCCGCTGAAATCCGCCTCTATGGCACACTGGAAGCCCGCACCTTCCACGCCATGAGCGAACTGCAGGGCCGGGCCATCGACGTGTTGGTGGATGAGGGCGATTGGGTGGAGGCGGGGCAGCCTCTCATCCGTCTGGACCCAACCGACGTGGAAGCCCAGATCGCCGCCGCGGAGGAGGCCCTGACCGCGGCTCAGGCCGCGCGCGATGCGACTGCCGCGCCCCCAGGCCCGGAAGTGCGCCAGATGGCCGACAGCGCCGTGGCCCAGGCCCAGACCGAGCTGGAGAACGCGCAACGCACCCTCGACCACGCCCGCGAGGTGCGCAACCGCCCCGTATCCCTGGATGCCCAGATCAACCAGACCGCCGCGCTTATCCCTGTGGCCAAGGCTCAAGTCGACGCAGCGAAAGCCTCCATCAAACAGATCGACGTGCTGATTGAAGACGCCCGCACCGACGGCTCCCGCGAAGGCAAATATCAGGTGCGCATCCTGCAGGCCCAAAAAGCCGCAGCCGAAGCCGCGCTGGACGCAGCCGAAGCCCGGCTCAACGGCCTCTATCGCACCCTCGCCCTGCTGAAAAAGATGCGGGAGGAGCCTCTGGCCCTGGACGCACAGGTGCGCCAGGCCGAGGGAGCCGTGGCTGTGGCCGAGGCCGCGCTGGCTGTGGCGCGGGCCCAGCGGGCCGCGCAGACCGCGCCGCCCCAGCCCGAGGCCGTGGCCGTGGCTGAGGCCGGGGTGAAGCAGGCCCGGGCCGCGCTAGACCTGGCCCGATGGGCGAAAGATCGGCTCACCAT
>CAZDCN010000195.1:0-1369 GCA_964503945.1 uncultured Caldilineales bacterium | reverse complement strand
ATCGGGCCGGGTGCAGGCTAAACTCATCGAAAAAGGCGAGACCGTCACGCCGGGCAAGCCCCTCATCACCCTGGCCGACACTCGCCAGATGGAAGTGTGGGTTTATGTGGCTGCCGGGGATTTGCATCGCATTCGCTTGGGCGACACGCTGCCAGTGGAGGTATTGGCTCTGCCCGATGAGCTTTTCCAGGCCCAGGTCTTTTACATCGCGCCCGAAGCCCAGTTCCGCCCCACCAACGTGCTCAACCCCGACGATCGCGGGGACATGGTCTTTCAGGTGAAACTACAGTTGGACAATCAAGATGGACGGCTGAAACCCGGCATGCCCGCAGATGTGCTGCTTCCAACGGATACGCCATAAGCCGTGGCGTTCGCTTCCTTCGCGACCTCTTTCCGTTTAGCCACCGGTTTGGGGAAACAGAGCAGTGGTGCGATAATTCCCCAACACCTTTCTCTCGCCCATCCATTCACCTGCACCCTTTTGATCATGCGCGCCCTGCTCTCTCTATCCGACAAAACGGACCTGGAAACCCTGGCCCGCTCCCTTCACGACCTGGGATATGAGCTCATCGCCAGCGGCGGCACCGCCCGCGCTATCGCGAATGCGGGCCTGCCCGTCACCCCTGTTTCCGACCTCACTCGCTTTCCCGAAATGCTGGGAGGACGGGTGAAAACCCTGCATCCCGCCATTCACGGCCCCATTCTCGCCCGAGACAGCGAAGCCGATAGGGAGGAGCTGGCCCGGCTTGGCTTCACGCCCATCGACCTGGTCGTTTGCAACCTCTACCCCTTCCAGCAAACCGTCGCCGCGCCCCGCGTCACCGAGGAGGAAGCCGTCGAGCAAATCGACATCGGCGGGGTGACCTTGCTACGGGCCGCGGCCAAGAACTACGCCCGGGTCATCGTCCTCACCCACCCGCAAGACTATGACTGGGTGACGGCGAAGCTGGCCGGCGGAGGATTGAGCCTGGATGAGCGCAGGTCTCTGGCTCTAAAAGCCTTTCGACACACGGCAGCCTACGACGCGGCCATTAGCCGTTGGCTGGGCCAGCAGGTGGGAGGGGAAGAAGCCATCCTGCCCGAGACGCTGATCCTGGCCGCGGAGCGAACAGAAGTCCTGCGTTACGGCGAAAATCCCCACCAGCGGGCTGCCTTCTACCGCTGGCAGGACCACTCCCCTGCGTTCGAACAGCTCCAGGGCAAGGCCATCAGCTACAACAACCTGGGGGACCTGCACGGCGCCTGGGGCGCGGTCAACGAATTCGAAACGCCCGCGGCGGCCATCATCAAGCACGCCAACCCCTGCGGCCTGGCCACCGATGAAGACCTGGTTAAGGCATACGAAAAGGCTCTGGCCTCGGACCCTGTC
>CAZDCN010000194.1:0-5189 GCA_964503945.1 uncultured Caldilineales bacterium | reverse complement strand
CGTGCCCGCGCGTCTGCTCACCGATTTCGTCAACTCCCTGCCCAAAGAGCGCATCGACATGGAGCTGAATGCGCGGACGCAGACCCTGCATCTGCGCTGCGCCCATTACGAGGCCAATATCAAGGGCATCGACGCCAACGAGTTCCCCATTATTCCCACCTACCAGGGGGATATGGACGACCCCAGCGTCGAGGTGGAGCCTGCCAAGCTGCGCAGCATGATCGATCAGGTGGCTTTCGCCGCCTCCAAGGATGACAGTCGGCCTACATTCACGGGCGTCTATACCTTGCTCGAGGGCGACCGGTTGACTTTAGTGGCCACCGACGGCTTCCGGCTGGCCGTGCGCAGCGCCATCCTGCAGGAGCCCGTGGCCGCGAATCTGGGCGTCATCATCCCCGCCCGCGCGCTCGTCGAGCTCTCGCGCATCATCAGCGCCGTGGACCTGAGCGAGGATGACGGCGTGGAGGTGATCTTCACCCAGGCCCGGAATCAGATCATGTTCCACCTGCCGGGCGTGGACCTGGTGAGCCAGCTCATCGAGGCCAACTTCCCCGACTACAAAAAGATCATCCCCACCTCCTACAACACCCGCGCGGTGTTGGATACGGGCGAGTTCCTCAACGCCATGAAGGTGGCCGATCTCTTCGCCCGGGATTCGGCCCGCTCGGTGAAGGTGACCATGGAGCCGGGCGATCCGGGCAAAGTCATCCTCACCGCCACCAGCCCCGAGCTGGGGGACAACGTTTCCGAGATCGACGCCATGATCGAGGGCGAGGCCATGAACGCCACCTTCAATTCCAAATACATGATCGACGTGCTGCAGGTCATCGATACGCCCCAGGTGGCCTTCGAGGCGGTGTCCGCCACCCGTCCGGGCGTGTTCCGGCCCGTGGGCGGCTCGCCCGAGGACGAATACGTCCATGTGATCATGCCCATGAGCCCACGATAGCCTTCGCTGGGACTGGATGGGCGTGGGAGGCGGAGCGTGGCGTGTTGGCGCGCCTGAGAGGGTCGGGATGCGTCCAATTTCCGGGCGCAAGCCATGGTTGTTGGCGTAAGGCTATGCTTTCGTTTTATCCTTGTTAAGGAGGGCGAGGATGGAAACAACTGTCCAACCGTTGAATCCCTGGACGTCAATTTGGTTCAACCCGCGCAAAACCATTCGCTACATTGTCGACACCGACGTCGGCTACCGGGTGCATCTGTTGGCGATGCTGGCGGGCGTGGCTCAGGCTTTGGATCGCGCGGTTTCGCGCGATTATGGCGACTCCATGCCCTGGTATGTGGTGCTGTTGTTGGCGGTGATGCTGGGGGCGTTGGGAGGCTTGGTGAATTTGTATGTGGGGGGAGCGATTCTACGTTGGGTGGGAGGCAAGTTGGGCGGAAAAGCCACGTTTGCTGAAGTGCGAGCCGCCATCGCCTGGTCATCGCTGCCCACCATCGTGGGCATGGTTTTCCCTCTGATAGCGATTGCGTTTTTTCGCGAAGAAGCATTTACCAGTGCGACGCCAAGGCTGAATGCCTGGGTTCAACAAAGTGATTTGAACGCTGTTTTGGTTATGATGCTGGGCCTGGTGATGGTGTTCGGGGGTATGATGATGGGGATTTGGCAACTGGTGTTGCTGAGTAAGACGTTGGGGGAAGTCAATGGCTTTTCGGCCTGGCGCGGGTTGCTCACGTTCCTGTTGCCTGGTTTCGTGTTGCTCCTGCTGATATTCATCGTGTTCGTGCTGCCCCAAGCGATTTACATCGGCCCATAACAACGGCGCCCCTCCCCGTTCGCCCCCTTGACGTTCACGCGTCAACCTGACAGGTCCCTGCAACCCCCTTGACCGGCGGCCATGTCCGCGCAGGGCGGAAGGCGCGGGTCGAGCAGGGCGCGGGATGGGACCTGTCAGGTTAGCGCTTACACATCCAAATTTTGCACCTCGCGGGCGTGACTGGTGATGAACCGCCGTCGCGGGGCCACCTCGTCACCCATGAGCATACTGAAGATGCGATCCGCCTCGGCCGCGTCCTGGATGGTCACCTGCAATGCGGTGCGCTTCTCCGGATTCATGGTAGTCTCCCAAAGCTGTTCGGGGTTCATTTCACCCAAACCTTTGTAGCGCTGCACATTCACCTTGCGCCCGTTGAAGCGCCGCAGGATGCGCTCTTTCTCCTCCTCGGTGTAGGCGTAGAACTTCTCCTTGCCCGAGGTAATGAGATAGAGGGGCGGCTGGGCGATGTAAAGATGCCCGTGGGTGATCAGGGGCTCCATGTAGCGGAAGAAGAAGGTGAGGAGCAGGGTGCGGATGTGCGCGCCGTCCACATCGGCATCGGTCATGATGAAGATATGGTGATAGCGCAGGTTGTCCAGGTTGAATTGCTCGCCAATGCCCGTGCCCAGCGCGGTGATTAGCGCCTGAATCTCCTTGTTGCCCAGGGCCTTGTCCAACCGGGCCTTCTCCACATTCAAGATTTTTCCACGTAGCGGCAGAATGGCCTGGAAGCGGCGGTCCCGGCCCTGCTTGGCGGAGCCGCCCGCGGAGTCGCCCTCCACGATGTAGAGCTCCGACTTGGCCGGGTCCCGTTCCGAACAATCCGCCAGCTTGCCGGGCAGGGTCATGCTCTCCAACGCGCTTTTGCGGATGACCAGATCCCGGGCTTTGCGGGCCGCGGCCCGGGCCCGGGCGCTGGTCAGACATTTGTCGATGATGCGGCGGGCCTCGCGGGGGTTGCTCTCCAGCCATTCGCTGAACACCTCGGTCACCGCGGACTCGACCTGGTTGCGGACCTCGTTATTCAACAGCTTGACCTTGGTCTGGCTTTCGAATTGCGGGTCCACCAGCTTGACGCTGATGATGGCGGTGAGGCCCTCGCGGGTGTCATCGCCCGAGAAATTGGGATCTTTGTCTTTTAGAAAGCCCTGCTTGCGGGCGTAATCGTTGATGCAGCGGGTGATGGCGCTGCGCAGGCCCGTGAGATGCGTGCCGCCGTCGGGCGTGTTGATGGTGTTGGCGAAAGCGTGCACCGACTCGCTGAAACCGTCGGTGTATTGGATGGCGGCCTCGATCTGCGTGCCGTCCTCATAACTGCGCTCGACATAAACGGGCGGATGCAGCGTGTTGCGGTTCTTGGTGAGATAGCGCACGAAGGAGGCCACGCCGCCCTCGAAGTAGAAGCTCATCTCCCGCGGCTCCTCCGGGCGTTCATCCACCAGGCGGATGCGCAGGCCCCGGTTGAGGAAGGCCATCTCCCGGAAGCGGTTGACCAGGGTCTCGTAGTGATACGTGATCCCTTCGTCGAAAATCGTTTTATCGTAGAGGAATTGCTGGTGCGTGCCCGTGTCGTTCTTCGCGGCCTTGCCCACGACCTCCACGTCAGTCACCGGTTTGCCCTGCTCGAAGCGTTGGCGGTAGACCTTGCCATCCCGTTTGACCGTGGAGACGAACCATTGGCTGAGCGCGTTCACTGCGCTGACGCCCACGCCATGCAGACCGCCCGAGACCTTGTAGCCGCCGCCGCCGAACTTGCCGCCCGCGTGCAGCTTGGTCATCACCACGGTCAGGGCCGGCAGGCCCGTCTGTTTTTGAATGCCCACGGGGATGCCCGCGCCGTTGTCGATGACGGAGACGCTTTCGTCCTTGTGAATGATCACATCGATCTGGTCACAGCGGCCCGCCATGGCCTCGTCCACCGCGTTGTCCACAACTTCGTAAACCATGTGGTGGAGCGCGGCTTGATCGGTGCCGCCGATGTACATGCCCGGGCGGCGGCGCACCGCCTCCAGGCCTTCCAGCACCTGAATCTGATCGGCAGTGTATTGTGCAGGTTGACTCTCGTTTTTCTTCTTGGCCATAAGTTCGATGATAGTAAAATGTGGGGGATGAGTGGGAGGGGAAGTTGAGATGGAGGACTCAAGCGCGGCCGGATGTCAATCCGGCGCAATGCGCCGTCATTGCTTAGGATTACGGCTCGTCATCCGGGTGATTGAGCAGGACCAGCGCCCGGGTTTTGCGCCAGTGCTGATAGCGAGATTGATAGAAGAAGAACGCCGCGGCCACGATGGCGGCTCCCAGATAGGCGTTGCCCAGGATGCTGATGACCACGCCCCAATCCTGGACGCTCAACCGGGCCCAAATGCGGGCAAATCCTTCCGTCAGCAACATGGTGAGAATGATGAAGCCCAGAGTGCTAATCGCGTTACGGCCCACCACGTTCAGGCTGCGCCATACGGCCCGGGCCACGTTCACGCCATCCAGCGTGATGGAAATGCCCACAAAATAGAGACCGATGCTCAACCAGATGCCGAACCCGATGAAGAAAATCCATAGGACGGTGAGGAACAACACGCCAGCCGTTCCGAACAGCATGGCGACGGCGCCGAAGATGCCGAAAAGAAAACTGAATGCCAGCAGCGCGAAGATGAGCGCGAGAAGATAGAGGTTGAGATTGAGCCAGACCCATCCCCAGCGGCGGAGAAAAGCGCCCGACAAGATGCGTTTCCCTTGCTGGGTGAACGCGATCTGCGTCAGCCAGAACCCGCCGATGAGCAGCCCCATGGGGATGAGGATGGCGGTGAGATAGAAGGCCGTTTGCCAGTCGGAGAGAGGGATGACTTGGCTGGCGGCGCTCACCGAGTGGAAATCCAGCCGCGCTATGAGGGAGGGTATGCCCGTGAGCAGCCCTGCGAGCAGAGAGAGCAGGTTGTAACTGTCCCCCAGGGTTTGCAGGCTTTGCAGGGCCATCTCGAAGCTGGGCGCGACGTCAGCAGGCATCTCGGGCTGATTGGCGAAAAGGCTCTCGAATTCCTGAATCAAAGGCGCCATGGAAATGCGCGGGCCCAGCCACAGAGCGAGGTCCAGCAGGATGGGAGGGAGGAGCAACCACAGATGCTGGTTCAAAAAATTGAACCCCTGTTGCAAGGATTCGATGACGCCCAGGGGCTTTTCTTCAGCTTCGATCAACGTCTGCATAGCCTCTATATTTTACCATAATTCCCCATTTTTCGATAATCCGTTCGCCCCAAAACAGCCCTTTCCATGCGCCCGACGTCCAGTCAATGAAGCCGATGTCATGCGCAGCGGCGCGCCGATAAGGATGAAAATCTCACGCAAAGACGCCAAAAGCGCCAAGGTTTTCTTTGCCTCTTTGTAACTGCTCAGGTAGGCGACTTGACGCATATGTTGTTCTGAACTGCGCCTCTT
>CAZDCN010000193.1:0-5193 GCA_964503945.1 uncultured Caldilineales bacterium | reverse complement strand
GAGATTTGCCCCAGCAAGGTGCGGATGAAGGTGGTCTTGCCCGAGCCGTTGGGCCCCACCAGGCCCGCGCGCTCCCCTCGTTTGAGAAGCAGGTCCTCCGCTCGGAAGAGGAGGAGGTCGTCGGGGCCGGGGGGTGCGGGGGCTTCGTACACATAGCCGCCCGAACGTTCGCGGCGGATGGGGGGGTGGGGCCGGGCGCGGTAGCCCACGGCCAGGCTTTCTGTGGATAACACCAGTTCGCCGCTGCGGATGCGGCTCATCATCTGCAAACGCATGGTTTGCCGTTGTCGGGGCGCCACAAGGCGCTGCCGTTGCAGGAGCCGCTCCAGGCGTTTGCGTCGTCCCCGGGCCTGTTTGCTCTTCTGCCCGGCGATGTTGCGGCGGATGAATTCGGTCTCTTTGGCGATGAGGGCCTGCTGGGCTTCATATTCCTTCTGCATTCGCTCCAGCATGGCCTGACGCTGCACCAGATAGTGGCTGTAATTCCCGCGATAGGCGGTCAACGTCCCCCACATCATCTCCCAGATGCGGTTCATGACTTTGTCCAGGAAATAGCGGTCGTGGGAGACGACGACCATGGCTCCGTCCCATTTGAGGAGGGTGTTCTCCAGCCATTCGATGGCGGCCAGGTCGAGGTGGTTGGTGGGTTCGTCCAGGAGGAGGAGTTCGGGCTGGCGCAGGAGGATTTTTGCCAGCAGGGCGCGGGTGCGCTGGCCGCCGCTGAGCTGAGCCAGGGGTTGGTCGAAGGTTTCGGGCATGAAGCCCAGGCCGGTCAGGGTTTGACGGATGCGGAGGGGGTAATCGTAGCCGCCTTTGAGCTCGAATTCGTGCTGGCGTCGGGCGTAAAGTTCGAGGGCTTCCTGGGCCGCCGAGGGGTCGGGATGGGCCATGCGGGCTTCCAGTTCGGCCAATTTGCGCTCCTCGGCCTGCAGATCGCTGAAGACTTCCAGCATGTCTTCCCACAGGGTTTTGTCGCCCGGGGGCGGGGGCTCCTGGGGCAGATAGCCGATGCGCAATCCCCGACGCCGGTGCACCTCCCCCGCGCTGGGCTCCAGTTCACCGGCAAGGACGCGCAGCAGGGTGGTCTTGCCTTCGCCGTTGGGCCCGATCAAGCCGATCCGATCGCCGCGGGAGATGACGCAATTCACCCCCTGGAACACGTCCAGCGGGCCGAAGGAAACGGCAAGGTTGCGGGCGGTGAGCAAACTCATAGCTTTTTATTATACAATCAATCGTTGGTTGGGGGGAGTTTGTGTTTTGTGAAAATGTAGGGTATAGTTGGTGAGATCGCCAGCGATTTCCTGGCGTCAAACCCATTATTTCAAAAAAGGATGAACCATGAGTGACGAACAAAAGACGGTCCAGACCGACGATGTCGTGTCCATCGAATACACCCTGACCGACGATCAGGGCAATGTGATTGATTCTTCCGAGGGGATGGAGCCCCTGGAATACCTCCACGGCCACAACAACCTCATTCCCGGCCTGGAAAAAGAGATCACCGGCATGCGCGTGGGCGAGGAGAAGCGGGTGACGGTGCCGCCCGAGGAGGCCTACGGCCCCCGTAATGAGGCCGCCACCCAGATCATCCCCAAGGAGGCTTTTCCTCCCGACATGGAGGTGGAGCCGGGCATGGGGCTGCAGATGCGCGACACGCAAACCGGCCAGATTTTCGAGGTGTATGTGACCGAAATCCGGCCCGAGGGCGTGGTGGTGGATTTCAACCATCCCCTGGCCGGGGAGACCCTGCATTTCGATGTGAAGGTGGTGGGCATTCGCCCGGCCACGCCCGATGAGATCGCGCACGGGCATGTGCATGGCGAAGGCGGGCATCACCACCACTAAACCCGAGACATTGCCGCAAAGAAAGCCCCGGACGCCGCGTCCGGGGTTTTTGCTTTGCTCATACGGGGCAGTTGCGCCCGCGGTCCGGCTTTGCTATCATCCCTCCAATCCCAATCATATTCCCACGCCTCAACCACATCCCCAACCCCTCGCACCTTCCTAACCGCAGAAACCAGAGCCCCAGAAGTCAGAGCTGCAGAGGTCAGAGCCTCAGAAGTCAGACGCGCCCACGCTGACACGCCCACACGCCCCCTCGCATCCTCGCCCCTTCGCCCGCCCCCGGCGACCCGCAGAGCCTGAACCGGTACGTTTACGTACGAAACAATCTGCTGCGGTATCGGGATCCGAGCGGGCATTGTATTCCCGAAGAATGTCCGGGTAATCGTGGACAGGGTGGCAATGGCGGCGTCAGCGACAACGAGCACGACACGCGCAACCTGGATATCTGGATGATCATGGAAATGAACTATCTGGCGAGATTGCCAGAGGGAATGCGCATCCGGTTCTATTTGCAAAATCTTAATAAGGCTGATGATGTCATCGCCTTGTATACGTTCTATCAACTCGTTCGGAATGGCGCTCCTTTGGACGTCAAAGATAAGATCCAAGAGGAACTTGGTAGAATCATCCAGCTCAATGGCCAATGGTTCGAATACTCCACAACAGGCAACATTCTTTATGGGTTTTACGGCACCGCCTGGGGATTAGATGCACAATTACTCTTTGCCGGCGCTGGGACGGCTCAGATCAGAGACTATCGTAATCCCGATCCTGGAGAAACACCGCAATTGGGCCCCCTGGCTCCGCCGTTCTATGGCGACACCGTTGACGATCACTTTGCTATTCAATTGGGCGTCGAGATTTATCAAAAGGCGTACGTCCCCGATCAGATAGTGACTTTGGATGAATTCAGAGCACTTATGACCGATTATCAACACTTGAACGAGATGGCAATTAGATCAAGCCCATCGCGCCCAATGCCTGATAAACCCTGGCCCTATCACCCTGGCTACTTCAATAATGACATCAACCCGCCTTGGCCCTCACGGATGTTTCCGAGTTTCTAACGACAGTGTGCAAGGAGTTCATAGATCGTGAGAATCAAAATAGTGCTTACTATTCTTTTTGCCTTTAGTATGGGGGCGATAACGCTCTCCGGCTGTCTGTTGCCCCGTCCTGAACCTCCGCGGCGGCATGACTGTCCTCCAGAATCATTGTTGGTCGATGTCTCGGTTTTTCCGGATGATTTTATAAGTGATGCTCCAATGCGGCCTTTGCCTGATGAAGGCGGAAATTCTATCGGCGTTGATATGGGGAATGGTCCAATTGATATTTCTCATGATGTTCTTCCTTTCCGCACGCCAAAGGGCGCCGAAAAACGCTTCAAAAAAGAAGTTTATGGTGTCGAGCGCAATTATCCAGAATTGAGGTCGGTGGATATTTCCTCCTTAGGTCTTCATGCCGACCAATCCATCCTCCGATGTGGTGAGAAGGGAGCTCGCGTACGCTGTATTTATCAGGCGAGGTATGATAATTTCTACATCGAGTTCATCCTTCGCTCCCCTGATATCGAAGACCCAACGGAAGTAGTATTCCCAGCTTTGCAAAACATCGATCAAAAAATGTTAAAGTGTTTTGCAGATCATCCAGCGTCCGAAGAGTAATGAACTACAAATTTCACCCCGCGGCCCGGCTTTGCTACCATCTCTCCAAACCCAATCCTAATCCCACCCCTCATCCTATTCCCCACCTCCCTGCACCTTCCCAACCGCAGATAGCCAGAGCGCCAGAGGTCAGAGCCCCAGAAGTCAGAGATCAGAGGTCGGACGCCGCCCCGCCCGGACGCCCGGAGCTGAAGCATGCCCTGACGCAGGAAGGGCCTCCGGGCTACGGCCCCCTCCCGGTCTCCCCCGCCTGCGGGGGAGGAGGTTTTCCTGGCACCCGCGGGCCTACCTCCATTGACCTTTCCCAACCTACGCCTTCATGCGCTGTAGCGCCCGATACACCGCGTCCGCGCCGAATTCAATGGCTTCCACGGGGACGCGCTCATTGGCCGCGTGGATGGTGGATGCAAAATCGAAATCGGGCGGAAGCTTGAGGGGCAGAAAACCGTAGGTTTGAATGCCCAGACGGGCGAAGAAGCGGGCGTCGGTGACCCCGACCTGGAGCAAGGGGACGGGAACGCCCTCGGAATCCAATTCCTCCAGGATGGCGGCCAGATCATCGAACCAGCCCATGTCGAGCTCGGGCGGGCCGGGATCATGCCGCACCACCTCCAGCTCCACCTCACCCCCCAACAGATCGCGCAGTTCGTTCAGGAGGTCCTCGGGCGTCTGCCCAGGCAACAACCGCCCGTCCAGCTCCACCGTCACCTCGGAAGGAATCACGTTGATTTTATCGCCTCCGCGCACGATGGTGGGACTGACGGTGTTATGCAGCATGGCGTCGAACAGACGGCCCCGCTCGCCCAGGAGATCAACAATCTTATCGGTAAGGGCAGGATCGAGCAGTTGACGCAGGAGTTGACCGGTGTCGCCTCCCAGCATCTCGGCCATGGTCTCGAACATCTGTCTTGGCACCGGAGTGATGTGCACGGGCAAGCGGTGGCCATCGAGTTTCAACAGCATCTTTCCCAACCTGGCCATGGCGCCCCCGCGAATAGGACGGGAGCCGTGGCCGGCCGGTCCCCGCACCGTGGCTTTCATCCAACAGATTTGCTTCTCCGCCACCTGAATGGGATAGAAGCGTTTGTGATTCACATAGAGGGTGAAGCCGCCGAACTCGCCGATGGCGTATTTGACGCCCTCGAACAGCTCGGGGTGTTCCTCCACCAAGAACTTGGCTCCCATGTCGCTGCCCGCCTCTTCGTCGCTGAGGATGGCCAGGATGACGTCGCCGGGCGGGGTGAAGCCCTCGGCCTGGGCCCGCAACACCGCGGCCAGCATCATGGCCACGCCCCCTTTCATGTCCAGCGCGCCCCGGCCCCACACATAGCCGTCGACGATGCGCCCTTCGAAAGGAGGAACCCGCCAATCCTGCCCCTCGGTGGTGACGACATCCACATGTCCCTGCAGGAGCAGGGGGGGCGCGTCGCCGCGGCCGGGCAGCCGGGTGATGAGGTTGGGCCGGTTGGGCGCTTTGGCCAGAATTTGGGTGGGGATGCCGGCGTCGGTGAGCAAGCCGTTGATGTAGGCGACGATCTCGGTCTCGTTGCCGGGCGGATTGGTCGTGTCGAACTGGATGAGCCGCTGCAACAGCTCGGCAGGGCGTTGGTGGATGTTGTTGGGCATGGCATGAACTCCTGTTCTGAAAATAGCTTAATCTCACGCAAAGGCGCAGAGTCGCAAA
>CAZDCN010000192.1:0-5219 GCA_964503945.1 uncultured Caldilineales bacterium | reverse complement strand
CCTCCGACCAGGGCTACGAGGCCCGCATCGCCGACCAGGTGGCCCGCCGCCGCGAAGCCCAGCTCGCGGCCATGCTGGAACAGACCGCGCCCCCCGAAATCCTCACCTTCAGCGGCGCGGACGTGGATCGGGCCAGCCAACGCTGGCTGCAACGCACCCTCTCCCAACAGGGCCAGCGCCTGAGCGACCTGCGGGACGCGTTGTTCGAGAAGGCCGCGGTCCAGCGCCACCACGTGGTCCTCGACCTGCGCGCGGGCTCCGGCCTGATCACCTGGGAAGCCCTGCGCCGCGCGCCCGAAGGCGGGGTCTACGCGCTGGCCTGGGAGGAGCAGGACGCCCGAGCCTTGCAGGCCATGGCCGAACCCCTGCCCCCATTGCGGCGGCCCGTCATCCTCCAGGGCGACTTGAGTCAGCTGCCCCGTTTGGTGGCAGCCACCGAGCCCGGATTGCGCTTCGACCGCATCCTGGGCCGCAACGCGCTGGGCCCCCGGCCCGACAAAGCCGCCGTCATCGCCGCCCTGCCCCGATTGCTCCACCCTCGCGGCCGCATCATCCTGGCCGAGACCATCCCCCGCCGCGGGCAACGCCTCTACCAGCTCCTGCCCCCGGACGCGCTTCCCCCTTCCCTCGCGAGCCAGCTCGCCCAGGCCGAAGAAGCCATCTTCCACGACCCCGACGACCCCCTGGTCAACTGGGACGCGGAAGACCTGGCCCGTCTGTTCCAGGACGCGGGCCTGGAAGTGCAGATGGCGCTCCGGGTGCAGGAAAGCCAGGCCCCCATCACGCCGGCCCTGCTGGACCGCTGGTTCGGGCCCGGCCGCGGGGATCGTCCCTCCTACCGCCAGCGCCTGGCCGCGCGCCTCGACGAACACGCGCTGGCCCACATCGAAGCCCGCTTTCGAGCCCAGCTTTTGGGCCAGACCGTCCTCTGGCAGAGCCACAACCTGCTGTTATCGGCCCAGCCGCCCGACGCGACCTGAAAAGAACGGGCCCGGAGATCAGCCCCCCTGCACGCGGGCCTGACACTCGGGGCACTGCGCCACGTGCGCCCGGGCCGCGGCCTTAACCATGCCCACCAGACTGACCAGCCCCAGGGTGCGTCCCATGGCCAGATCGCTGCCAAAAAACCGTTGAGGCAGATCATCGGGCAGGTGAACGATCTTCCAGGCCGGTTCGCCCGAGCAGGTTTGATCCAGAATCGCGGCCATGGCTCGGGCCGAGATGCTCTGGGCGTTTTCCGAGGCGAAATAGAAGGTCAGGGTGTGATCGCCATTGTGTTGGGACCAGAAATACATCTGGGATTCGCAATAGGGAACCAGATGCTCCTGGGGATAGGGCGGGACCGCGATCCGTTCGGGGACCGGTTTGAAATCATCCGCGAATTCGGTGAGGATCTCGTACCGCTCGTAGCGATCGTCGATGTCGGCGAATTCATCCAGCAAATCCGCCAGCTTTTCAGGGATGAGAGAGTTCATAAATTTTTGGGGTGGAATGAAGCGGAGTTAGAAGAAACAATGAGGAGCCAACAAGCTATCCGGGCCGGAGGAGACGCTTGACGCAATGGCCTCCGGCCCGGGAAAGGCGCCGCGATCGAGCTACTTCTCGATGGGCGCGCCCACCAGATTGCCCCATTCGGTCCAGCTTCCGTCATAGTTGCGCACGCTGGGATAGCCCAGCAGATAGGTGAGCACGAACCAGGTATGACTGCTGCGCTCCCCGATGCGGCAATAGACGATGACGTCATCCTCGGGCCTGACGCCCGCCTCCTGTTCATAAATAGCGCGCAGTTCCTCGGCGGATTTGAATGTGCCATCTTCGGGATGGATGGCCCGAGACCAGGGCACATTGGCCGCGCCGGGAATGTGCCCGCCCCGCAGCGCGCCCTCGTTGGGATAATCGGGCATGTGCAAGCGCTCCCCCCGGAATTCTTCGGGGCTGCGCACATCGATGAGGGGCTTGCGGGCCTGGACGTGGGCCAGCACCTGGTCGCGGAACGCGCGGATGCGGCTGTCGTCCCGATCCCTGGCCTGGTACTTGGTGGGGGGATATTGAGGAACCTCTCGCGTCATGGGCCGCCCCTCCAGCTCCCATTTCAGACGACCGCCGTCCATGATCCTGGCGTTCTCATGGCCAAAGAGCTGGAACACCCAGAACGCGTAGGCGGCCCACCAGTTGTTCTTATCGCCATAAAAGACGACGGTCATCTCGGGCGTAACCCCGATGCGGCTCATCAACGCCTCGAAGCGTTCCTTATCCAAATAATCGCGCACCAGGGGATCATTCAGATCCCGCACCCAGTCCACCTCCACCGCGCCGGGAATGTGGCCCGAGGGGTAGAGCAGAGGGTCTTCGTTGGATTCGATGATGCGCACGTTAGGGTCATCCAGATGCTCGGCCACCCAATCGGTGCTCACCAGCGCCTCGGGATGGGCGTAGCCGCGAGCTTGGATATCGTTTGCAGTTGCAACGGTCATAAGGCGTTCTCCTTGTGTAGGTGGTGGGATGGAAATCAGTGTGGGGAGTGTGCGTAAAAAAGAGGCCAGGGCCAACGCACATTGGCTGATTCCTGTCCTCTTGTTCTATTGTACCACAAGAACCATCCAGGTTCTGTAGCAGTCCGCACAAACGGGCGGGGGAGGAGATAGGGATGTCGCATTTCGACAAGTGCGAGCGCCTTTTGAAAAAATTTGGGATAAACCCCTTGACAGCGAACATCCGTTTGGGTTATACTGGGGCTAGAAAAAATGTTCTGAACCGCCCAGGAGAAAGATCATGCCTCGACGCCCATCCAAAGAGCTTCGCCCCCGCCAGAAAGTGATGCTCGAATTCATCCGTCAATTCATCGAAGAGCACGACTACCCGCCCACCATCCGCGAGATCGGCGCGGCCGTGGGCATCTCCTCCACCTCGGTGGTCAACTACAACCTTAACCAACTGGAACAAAAAGGCTACATCGTGCGCAACCGCGAGGTCTCTCGCGGGCTGCGCCTGGTGGATTCCACCTTCAGCCGCCGCACCCACAACGTGCCCTTCTATGGCGAAATCGCCGCGGGCAGCCCCATCCCTGTGCCCGAAGACCCGACCTCCGCCATGGACTACGTGGCCGTGCCCTTCGACATGCTCCCCCCCAGCGGCGAGGTCTTCGCCCTGCGCGTGCGGGGCCAATCCATGATCGACGCCCTGGTGGACGACGGCGACATCATCCTGGTGCGCAGCCAACCCGATGTGGAAACCCGAGAGATGGCCGTGGTGGAGATTTTGGACCCGCCCGAGGAGGCGGGAGCCACCCTCAAATACTTCTACCATCACGGCGACCACATCGAGCTGCGCCCGGCCAATCCCGATCCCGCCTACCAGCCCATCATCGTCTCCCCCGACCAGGTGCGGGTCCACGGCAAGGTCATCGGCGTCATCAGGCGCTATCAGTAGAAAAGACGCGCCCACGTAAGACGCGGCCTGCCGCCCTGCCACATGGTCATCCCGCACATCCCTTCTGCTCCCCCTGCCAGATGGCTAATTCCTCCACAGGCCGGGAGGGATGAGGCGGTCCGGCCACCAGCGTCGCGCCCGTCCAGGGCGCCTGTTGGGTGAAGGGCGCCTGGCGGATGGGGCAATCTTGCACGGCGCAGATGGGGCAATAATCGGGCGAGCAGGGATCGAAATGGATGACCACCTGGCCCGGCGTATCCAGCGCCTCCAGCAACGCCGCCTCAATCGCCTTCTGGATGGCGTGGGCCTGATAGATTTTCCAATAACAGGGAATGACCAGGTGAAAATCGATGAAGCGCACCGCGCCGCTGCGCCAGGATCGCAGATGATGGGGCGCGATCCATTCGGGACGGCGCATTTTTTGTAGGGTTTCCGCCACTTGGGTCAGAAACGCGGGCTCGGCCTTGTCCATCAGTCCCCCCACGGCCTCATCCAACAGATGATAGCCCGAGCGCAGGATGTTCAGCGCCACCAGGATGGCCGCCAGGGGATCCAGCCAATGCCACCCCGTCACCCATACCAGGCCCAGGCCCACGATGACCCCGGCGCTGGTGATGGCGTCCGTCTGCACATGCTTGCCGTCGGCCACCAGCGTGGCCGAGTTGGCCTGCCTGCCCGAACGGATGAGATAACTGCCCAGCAGCCAGTTCACGATCCCCCCCGCCACCAACAACCCCAGGGCGATGCCCAACCCCGGCAGCGCTTTGGGATGGAAGAAAGCGGGGACGGCCGTCCAGATGATGGCGATGGCGGCGATGACGATGAGCGCGCCCTCGAAGCCCGCGGAGAAAAACTCGATCTTGCCGTGGCCATAGGGGTGGGATTCGTCGGGCGGTCGGGCGCTGATGAGGATGCTGAGGAAGGCGAAACCGCTGGCCGCCACATTGATGATGCTTTCCAGCGCGTCCGAAAGCACCGCGGCCGACCCCGTCAGCCAATAGGCGGTGAATTTAATCAACAGCAGGGCAATGCCCACGCCGATGGAGACCATCGCGGCCTTGCGCCGCAGTTGCAGGTCCTTCTGGCTGATTCGCGCGGTGTTTGCACTCATGATTTTCCTGCCTGAGATGGGATTCCGTCCGCCACAGCCGCCAACAGCTTCTCGGGCTGGCCCGCCCAGGCCTCGACGGGCTCCTCTCCGCGCAGCAGCGCCCGAAAGATGCGGGTGAAGGCCGCGTTCACGGGCGTGGCCACGCCCAGGCCCTGGCCCTCCCGAGCCACTGCACCGTTCAGCCAATCGATTTCGGAATGAGCCCGGCGGTGGGGATGGAGATCGTAGTAAAGAGAGGGCATCTTCTCGCCCCGCCCGCCCACGATGAAGCGAGCGAAGATGGGCCGCATCAGGCCCAAGGGCAGAGCCCGCACCGTCCGCGCGGCCAACGGCAGGGGATAGCCCCCCACGGCCACGGGTTTCACGCCCAGCGCATCCATCACCGCCAGGGCCTCGCGCCAGGCCCGCAGCTCCAGGTTGCCCAGCTCGGGCCGGGCGAAGATCTGCGCGGGCGTGTAGCCCAGGATGGCGGCCTGAGCGTTGGCCAGGATGTTCATCAGCAGTTTGGACCACTTCAGCGCCCGGTAATCGTGATATGCGGTCACCCGAAAGCCCGCGTGGGTGAACAGGGTGAGCGCGTGCGCGACCTCCACAGCCCGGGGCCCGGGAGCCAGGCCCACGTGAAAGGATGGGCGGGAGACCTTGACGTGGGCCGGGCCCAGAACCTCCACGGGCGTGG
>CAZDCN010000191.1:0-5219 GCA_964503945.1 uncultured Caldilineales bacterium | reverse complement strand
TATTTACGAAGCAGCACAGGTAAGGATAGCATAAGGAGAAATGGCGGTCAATCCCCCTCAACGGTCTGTTTGACAACTTTCAGGAAATCATTACACTAGCAACCATTCGCCGCATCGCCAGGCCAAGCCTGGATTTCCACACCCGCTATAGAAAGGATGATCATGACCGAGCCGCCTATCCTGCTCAGCGTGCAGGACGTGACCCTGAACTTTGGCCGCGTTCAGGCCCTGTCCCACGTTAGTTTCGATGTCAAAGAGGGGGAGATCCTCGCCATCATTGGGCCCAATGGCGCGGGGAAGACAAGCATGCTCAATTGCATCAGTCACTTCTACACGCCTCAGCAAGGTCATATCTTCTTTCAGGGGCGCGACCTCACCAAAATCCGGCCGACGACGATCCCCCGCCTGGGCGTCGCCCGCACCTTCCAGAACCTGGCCCTTTACTCGGGCTTGAGCACGTTGGACAATCTCATGGCGGCCCGGCACATCCACATGAAAACGGGCATGCTGGGCTCTCTGATCTACTGGGGCTTGGGACATCGGGAGGATTTGCGGCATCGGGAAGTAGTGGAAGAGATCATCGAATTTCTGGAAATGGAATCGATTCGCAAAACGGTGGTGGGCGCGCTGCCCCATGGCCTGCGCAAACGCGTCGAGCTGGGCCGGGCACTGGCCCTGGAGCCCAAACTGCTGCTGCTGGATGAGCCCATGACAGGGATGAATCAAGAGGAAAAGGAGGACATGGCTCGCTTCATTCTTGACGCACATGAGCTGCGCAACCTCACCCTGGTGCTCATCGAGCATGACATGGGCTTGGTTATGGACATTGCCGATCGGGTGGTGGTGCTGGATTTCGGTTTGAAGATTGCTGAGGGGACGCCTGATGAAATCCGCAACAATCCCGAAGTCATCAACGCCTATCTGGGTCAGGAACACAAGCATCTCTAAAAAACGTCCAACTCACTGACCGCTGGTTACTGACTTTATGACCTCACCCCAAACCCTTCCCCAATACTGGCTACAACAAGTTGAAGGCTATCGCGGGACCGACAAAGTCGCCACCCGGCAGAAGGAACGCGGCATCTGGCAGCGCTTCACCTGGGATGATGAATATGAGCAGGTGCGAGATTTTGCGCTGGGGCTGGAAGCCCTGGGCTTATGTCGTGGAGACCGGGTGGTCATCATCGGCGACAATGATCGGGAGAACCTGTGGGGCGCGCTGGGGATCATGGCCATGGGCGGCGTTGTGACCGGGGTGTTCACCGACGTAACCCCTCGCGAAGTCGCTTATGCCATCACTTATCCCGAAGCCAGATTCGTGCTGGCAGGGGACCAGGAACAGGTCGACAAGTTGCTGGAGATCAAGGATCAGGTGGGAGAACAGGTGAGAAAGGTCATCTATTGGGATGAACGGGGGATGTGGCATTACAGCGATCCCTGGCTCATGGATTTTCGGGAAGTGCAGAAGCTAGGCCGCGCCATCGCCCAAAGGGAGCCCGAGCGCTTCGAGCAGCATATCGCCCGAGGAAAGGGCGATGACATCGCCATGTTCTGTTTCACCTCGGGCACCACAGGCCTGCCCAAGGCCGCGATGATCACCCACGCCAATTTCATTTACGAAAGCTTCGCCCTGGCCGAGATCGACCCTCGCACGCCTGAGGACAACTACCTCTCCTTCATCCCCATGGCCTGGATCGGGGGCGCGGCCCTGGATCTGGGGCCTCACGCCACCCACGGCGTCATCCTCAACTTTGCGGAGCGGCCCGAAACCGTGCAGGCCAACATCCGCGAGATCGCGCCCGACACCCTGCTCTACAACTCCCGCCTGTGGGAAACCCTGGTCTCCTCCATCCAGGTGCGGATGAAGGACGCAACCTGGCTCAACCGCACCCTTTATCGCATCTTCATGCCCGTGGGCGAACGGATGGCGGACCTGCGTCTGGCGAAGAAAACGCCCCCGCTGCATCTGCGTCTCGCCTACGCGTTGGGGCGCATCGCCGTGTTCAAGCCTCTGCTCAGCCAGTACGGCCTACACAAAACCCGCTCCGCCTACACCTCGGGCGCGGCCCTCAGTCCCGACGTCATCCGTTTTTTCATGGCCATGGGTCTGCCCATCCGCCAGATCTATGGGTCCACCGAGCTCACGGGCGGGGCCATCGCGCACCGGGCCGATGACATCAAGTTCGAATCGGTGGGCGTGCCTCTGCCGGGCGCAGCCATGATGACCTCGGAGGAGGGGGAGATCTATCTGACCAGCGGCGGGCTCTTCGCGGGTTATTATCAGAAGCCCGAGGCCACCGAAGAGGCCATCTATGAAGATGAACAGGGCGTGCGCTGGTTCAAGACAGGGGATGCGGGGTATATCGACGAGGATGGGCATCTCATCTACCTGGATCGAATGAAGGACATGATCCAGTTGGGCACGGGCGACCGCTATTCACCCCAGTACATCGAGGGTCGTCTCAAATTCAGCCCCTACATCAGCCATGCCATGTCCATTGGCGATGAAACCAAGGGCTACGTAACCGCCATGATTACCATTGATTTCGATAATGTGGGGCGCTGGGCCGAAAGTCAGGGCATCACCTATACCACCTACACCGACCTGGCGCAGAAGCCCGAAGTGTATGCGCTCATCGCAGGGGACGTGAGGCGGGTGAATCGCACCTTGCCCGAAGCCGCGCGCATTCGCAAGTTCGTCCTTTTACACAAAGAGTTCGACGCGGACGAAGGCGAGATGACCCGCACCCGCAAGCTCCGCCGCCGTTTTCTGGCGGACCGCTACGCCGATATCATCGACGCGCTCTACTCCAACGCCGACGACGTGCACATTCGGGCCACAGTCACCTTTCGCGACGGTCGCGAGGCCGTCATCGACACCACGCTGAGAATCCAGAAATTACACTGATCCCCCACCCACCGCTCACTGACTGCTGACCTTCTATGAACTGGCAACTCGCACCTCAATTTGCCGTCACCGGCCTGCTGGCAGGCGGCCCCCTGGCGCTGATGGCCCTGGGCATCGTCCTCATTTTCAAATCCTCCTACATCTTCAATTTCGCTCAGGGGCAATTGTTGTTGTTAGGCACGCTGTTCACTTGGTGGCTGGCTGTAGAACAGGGTCTGCCCCTTTGGCTGGCCATCATTCTGGCCATCATGGCCTCCGCCCTACTGGGCCTGGTTATCGAGCGCTTAGCCTTGCGGCCGATGACGGGCCAACCCCTGCTGGCCATCATCCTCATGACGCTGGCATTGGGCCAGTTCTTGCAAGGCAGTGCGCTCCTCCTGTTTGGCGGCACGCAGCGCAATTTTCCCCAGATCTTCTCCGCCGCGAAACCCTACAAGATCGTCACCCCCCTCCTGTTCAACGACAAGCCCATCATCATCATTCTCAAGCAGAACCTGGTGTGGTCGTTTGTGGTGGCGTTGTTGGGTGTAGCCATCATCACCGCGTTCTTCCAGTTCACCAAAACAGGCCTGGCCATGCGCGGGACGTCGGAGGATCACGAGCTGGCCCAGAGCATCGGCCTGCGCATCAACCGCATCTTCGCCATCTCCTGGGCCATGGCGGGCATGGTGGCTACGGTGGGCGGCATTCTGCTGGCCACATCCAGCGGGCTTGATCTGAGCCTGTCGCTGGTGGTGCTGACGGCCTTCCCTGCGGTGCTGCTGGGCGGGCTGGAGTCCATCCCCGGCGCGCTGGTGGGCGGGCTCATCATCGGCTTCAGCAGCGGACTGGTTAATGCCTCGAAAGTCCAAATCATCCGCAAGTCCGCGGAGATTGTGCCCTATATCCTCCTGCTCATCATTCTGGTCATTCGTCCGGAAGGACTGTTCGGCCAGAAACGCATCGAGCGCGTCTGATCGTCGGGCCGCAATCGACCGCCTTCTCAGCTCAATGTTCCTTCATCTCTCATCCTAACGATCCCCATGACCGTACTTCGCCCCGCTGGAGAATTCGACGAAAGTTACGCCACCGATATGGCCATGATCCGCCGCCGATGGCAGTGGATCGCGCTCTTCGCCCTGATCGTGGGCGTGTATCTGCTGCCCTTCTACGCCAGTCAGAGCACGGTGGCGCTGATCAACCGCATCGCCATCAGCATCATCGCGGTGCAGGGCCTGAATCTGCTCACGGGCTATACCGGACAGATTTCCTTGGGTCAGGCCGCATTCATGACCGTGGGGGGCTACATTTCGGCCTTGCTGGCCATCCACTACGGATGGTCTTTCCTGATCACACTGCCCCTGGCCGCACTTGGTGCGGGTGTGGTGGGCCTGTTCTTCGGGCTGCCTTCCCTGCGGGTAAAGGGATTTTACCTGGCCATGTCCACCCTGGCCGCCCAGTTCATCATCCCCTGGTTCACCCGCAACGCGTTTCCCGATTTGCTCAATGGCGCGCAGGGGATCAACGTGCCCGTGCCCGTCATCTTCGGCATCGAGTTCAACACACCCCCAAAATATCTTTATCTCACCATCACGCTTCTCATCATCACCACGGTGCTGGCCAGCAACGCGGCCCGCTCCCGCATGGGCCGGGCTTTCGTGGCCGTGCGGGATAATGATCTCGCCGCGGAGCTCATGGGCATTAGCCCCTTCAAATACAAGCTCCAGGCCTTCTTCCTGGCCGCGGTGTATGCGGGCATTGCCGGCGCGCTTTCCGCGCATCATCTCCGCCACATCAACTCAGAAAGTTTCAACCTGAACGATTCGGTTCTGCTGCTGGGCATGCTCATCCTGGGCGGCCTGGGCACGAATCTTGGGCCCTTCCTGGGCGCAGCTGCGGTTGAGCTAATCATTGAATTTGCCACCATCGCTGGCCCTATAGTCAGCGCCTGGATACCATCGAATTCAGCGGGAGGGGTTCAGGCGTTGCGTCCCCTGCTCTTTGGCCTGGCGCTCATGCTCTTCCTCATCTTCGAACCGAAGGGGTTGGCGCATCGCTGGCAGCTCATCAAAGCCGCCTGGCGATTACGTCCATTCTCGCGTTAGCAGACCCCTTCCGAATCCTCATTCACCCCAACCCCATTCACACCCAAACACCCAAAAGGAGGGTACCCATGAACAAACGTCTTTTGATTCTGGCCGGGTTACTGTTGATCGCCGTCCTGGCCCTGGCGGCCTGCGGCGGCAAAGCCACCGAAGCCCCGGCCGCCACCCAGGTGCCCGCGGAACAGCCTCAGGCGACCGAAGCCCCGGCTGAACAGCCCACCAAAGAG
>CAZDCN010000190.1:0-5221 GCA_964503945.1 uncultured Caldilineales bacterium | reverse complement strand
CGTCGCCCCGTTCGAAAGACTCGCGGGGCACGCTTTGCAGCCGGGCGTAGGCTTTGCCCGTCAACCCGTCGGCTGGGAAGATGACCTTGGTCCCATCGGGATCCGTGACCATGCCCGATTCGGGCGTAATGGGATCGTAGCCAAGGGTGCGCACCCGCTCCAGCAGATCGACGGGCGGCAGGAGGAGGATTATCAGAAGAAGAGCAGGGATGATCAGGAAGTTGAAGATTTTCCCGGTTTTGGGACTTTCCAACATCCGACCAACGCTATTGAGAAAGGAACTGTCTTGCATAGGACTACATCATCTCCTTGAGATAAACGCACCCGTCTCCATGGCAAAAGGGCGTACGCGTCCTTTAGTGGGAGGCGGGTGATGTGAGATGGCTATCTCGTTGCTTAATGGGTAAAACGACAACAGGGGGGCTTGGGTTCCATACCATGAGCTTACCTCTCCCTCTCGCATGGGAATGAGGGGGAGTCAAAGCGCGATTTTAGCACAGGCTCCCCCAGGGGACAAACTGGATTGCATGTTATGTGTGTGAGTAAGGAGAAACGATGGATGTCTGGAAGCTGACCCACATGATCGTTTTTTCATGAGCAGATCCTCAAGATTTCATGCCGCTGTCATATTTTTCTGCTAGAATAACAGTAACGGCGGTAACATACTGCACCAGGTTCGCTTCCTTTTCGATGTCTCTTTTCCTTTAGATCCGGCGAGGTGATGATGTTTACAAAAAGACGTTTGGCGCTGTTCTGGGCGCTGATACTTCCAATGATTTTATTCCAGCCAACGGTGAGCGGGGCTGCGTGCTCTTATCCCGAGGAAGGGCGTCCGCCTTCTGTATTGTTCATTGAGAATGCGGGACAATGGCAAGAGCAAGTTCGCTTTCGGACATGGGGGGCGGGCGCACTCCTCGAATTAAGAGAGGATGAAGTGATTCTTTTTTTGCCTGATGCGTCAAAACAACGGGTTCGGATGACTGGGAATGGGCGGGCATGGCGAGAGAACCTCTGGATGAGTCATGAGGAAGAGCGCGGCCATGAGCTCACTCAA
Source organism: uncultured Caldilineales bacterium (assembly GCA_964503945.1). Taxonomy (GTDB): domain Bacteria; phylum Chloroflexota; class Anaerolineae; order J102; family J102; genus M2005. The sequence goes on along the minus strand of CAZDCN010000190.1, from coordinate 4,167 downwards.
CTTCGGTTGAAATTTGCCAACGCGTCGCCGCATCCCGTCCTCCAGCCTTTTCGCCCGCTGAAAACTCACGTCAGTTTTTTCTATGGCCGGGACCCGGCGCAGTGGCAGCCCGATGTTCCCGTTTGGGGCGGCGTGCGCTATGTGAACCTGTGGCCGGGCGTGGATCTGGTGTTGATCAGTCAGCATGGGCGGCTCGTAACCCGATTGGAAGCCAGACCGGGCGCGGATACCGATGCGGTGGGGATATTGGTGGAGGGCGCCGATGATATAGCGCCCCGCGCAGCGGGCCTGGCGCTGAGTGCGTCGGAGAGACAAGTCATCTGGCCTGTGCAGGCCAACTTCGACTGGCGGGCCATGTGGCGAGTGGATGATCAGGTCATCCGGCAACTGCGCATTCAGCCCAACCCGGGGCGTGTCGAAGCGGCGGCGGAGTCGACCGAGTCCTTCATCGCGGTTCCGGTGGATAATCCCAACGAGTTGCTTTATGGCACGTATTTGGGAGGCGTTTTCGATGACTGGGGATATGCTATCGCCGTGGATTCGATCGGGGCCATGTATGTGACGGGCATGTTAGGCCCTGAATGGAATGGGCAAATCTTTGTGCTCAAGCTCGACGCCACCGGGAGTCGCATCGAGTATTTGACTCTTTTGTGGGGCGGCTCTGAACAAGAACGGGGAGAAGATATCGTTGTGGATGATGAAGGCAACGCTTATGTGGTTGGTGAGGCGGGCGAGAATTTCCCCACAACGCCCGGCGTTATGTATCCCGATCCCATAGGAGGAGGGGTTTACTTCAAATTGGGGCCATCGGGGGATGCGTTGATTTTCAGCACATTTACCAAGACCTCTCTCAATCGCGGCCTGGCCGTGGATGATGAGGGCAATGGTTTGCTTTCAGGCGTGGTTTTGGGGGACGATGTGCCGGGTTTTCAGGACGGCTTTGTGATGCAAGTAAATCGTGACGCCAGTCAGACGTTATTTCGCAGGGCTCTGAGTGGTGAAAATTCGGATGAGCCAGTGGATGTGGCGGTAAACAGCCAGGGCGAACCCATCGTCGTAGGGTGGACGAATTCGCCCGACTTTCCAATTACGGAGGACGCGCTGCAACCCAAGATCCATCTGGATTCATGCAATACAGCCCCCTGTCGCGATGGCTTTTTGCTTCATCTGAGCGCAGATGGATCGGTGTTGAAATACGGCACATTTTTAGGGGGAAGGGGGCAGGATGGCGTCAAGGGCGTCGCTGTGTGGCGCGATCACATTTTCGTTACAGGTTTTACCCATGCTCTCGATTTCCCCACCACGCCCAGCGCGTTGGTCACTTACTCCGAAGGTCATTCCCATGCGTTCGTCATGCACTTTTCACCCGAGCATACATTGATTTATGGCGCGCTGTTGGCCGAGGTTACAGGGGAGGATATCGTGGTTGATGAGTGGGGTTCTGCAACCATTGTGGGAACCAGTGACGGCGTGGCGTTTCCTACGACCCGAGGAGCGTTGCTCCGAGCGCGGCAGGATCCCCCTAGCGGAATGCCGCTCAACGACGCCATCGTCGCCCGGTTGGATCCGACGGGTCGCGAGTTGACTTACGCCACCTTTTTGGGGGGATGGGACTTTGAAGAAGGCAAGGGTTTGGACGTTGATGCATCTGGAAGCGTCTACGTCGTGGGGGGCGCTTGGAGTGACGATTTTCCCATTACAGCCAATGCCATTGATTCTGACAATGATCCCTACCAAGAAGGATGGGATTCCTATGTGCAATACTACGACGCGTTCATCGTCAAACTGGCGGCGGAGCAAGCCATACCCGCTTATCGGGCCGCCACGCGTCCTATCATCGACGGCGATCTTTCCGATTGGCCCCGCTCGCCCGGATTTCGACTCGATGACATCACGGCCCGAGAAATTGCCATTGGCGCTGTTCCCAGCCCCTCCGACGCCTCAGCCTGGATATGGGCGCGGTGGGATGATGACGCCTTATATCTGGCCATACGCGTCGTCGATGACGTCATCGTCACGGATAGTTCGCGCGTATGGGAGGATGACAGCGTCGAGGCGGGCGTCGATGGTCTGACGGACGGTGTGCCTGACGGCGAGGATGATCATCAATTTACGGTGGCGGCGGATGGTCGTCGAACCGACTTCGGGGAGCCTTTCGAGGGTTTCAACGCGGCGGTGCGGCGTCGGGCTGATGGCTGGGATGTGGAGATGGCGATCCCTGTCGATTTGCTGGGCCGATCACGTCTTCAACCCGGGCAGGTTATTGGCGTGAATTGGGGTTTGAATGATGACGATGATGGGGATGATATCGATGCCTATTTGCTTTGGCGTGGCGCCCATACCTGGCGAACGGAGCCGACCTGGGGGCGTCTGCAATTACTCGATGCGAATTCCCCTTATGGCGGACCCTGGCCCGGAGAGCGGATCGGGCCAGGCAGCGAACGCGGACGCACTTTGACGTTGCAGGAGGGTGTGCAAAACTATACAGGGGCGAGAGATGCGTATCTGTCTTTTTTCGAAAAAGATCGGAATTTCGGCGGCGAACCTTTGCTGGAGCTGGGTCCTTTCACCCACAAAGCATTGTTTTCTTTCGATCTAGAAGGGCTTCCTTCCCATGCCACTATCGAGAGAGCGCTATTGGAGGTTTTCGCCGCCGACGGTCCCTCAATCGGGCAAATGGATGTGGGTATCTGGCAGCTTCTGAAGCCGTGGGAAGAAATGGAAGTCACCTGGTTACAAGCGAGCGAGGAGATACCGTGGGACAATGAGGGTGTTACGGGGGAAAGCGATCGGCGATCCCTTGGTTTGGGGACTTCGTGGTCGCACTCACACCATTGGTTGAGCGTCGATGTCACCGAGATTGTGCAACAATGGGCGCTGGAACGCGCGGCCAATTATGGGCTGATATTCGATGCTGCTGGATGGACTGAGCCCTCCGCACCGTTCGAATTCGTCAGTAAGGACGCAGACGATGAAGAGCTGATTCCTTATCGTCCCAAGCTCGTAGTTACCTATCTCGATGAAACGCCGACGCCGACGCCCCAAAGGATCTATGTGCCTTTAATCCGGCGCTAATACCTCTTCATGCGAGACCTGTAGCCCGTGGTCATCCCATGCCCTTCATTCCCTTCCATCCGGGCTAGTACTGTGTCAAGCGCGCTTTGAGGCCGACGCAGGCTGGCCTTTGGCCGCATGCCTGAAGGGACCGACTTCAAGTCGGCGGTATCGGGCGCACTGGCCGAGTGAACTCGGGCTCTTTAGGCGCTGCCCCTTCCTTTGATAGCGCCAGAGGCGGGCCTGCGCCCACCCGGTTGGCAACCAGCAAAAAGGCGCAGGCGGCGAAATGGCTAACAAACAAAACCCCGAAGGCCTGGGCAGACGTTCGGGGTTTCCAGGAGGAGGTTTTTTGTTCGCTTACCGGCGGAGTTGCTTCAGGCGGGCTTTCTTGCCCACGCGGTCGCGCAGGAAGTAGAGTTTGGCGCGGCGCACTTTGCTGTGGCGCACGATCTCGATTTTTTCCACCCGGGGCGCGTGGATGCGGAAGATGCGCTCCACGCCCACGCCGTGGGCGCCGATCTTGCGCACGGTAATGGCCTTGGCCGGGCCTTCGCCCTTGATGGCGATGACCGTGCCCTGAAAGACCTGAACGCGCTCGTTGCGGCCTTCGACAATGCGGTTGTGCACCTTGACGATATCACCGATGCGGATCTCGGGAACGTCTTCCTTCAGGTGTTCGCTTTCCAGGGATTTGATGAGATAAGTCATGGCGTTTTCCTTTCTCAGACGTGATTTGTTGGGGTTTTGGGGAGCGGACGGGCATCATGTGAATGAACCGTCATCCCTCACAGCAAGTTTGCGGACAAAATGAAAGCGCCCGGGGGCGCTGGCGCTGCTAACTTCGAGCAAGATGTTATTTTAGCACGAGGGGATGTTTTGGGCAAATTGCGCGTCGGTTGAGATCTCTGATCACTAACTTCTAGGCCTCTGGCGCTCTGGCTTTCTGCGGTTGGGAAGGTGCAGGGACTGGGGATGAGGAGTGGGATTAGGATTGGGATTGGGGAAATGATAGCAAGGCTGGGCCGCGGGTGCGAAAGCCCCGTTCACGGGGCGTGGTTTCTAGCCCGGAGGCCCTTCCTGCGTCAGGGCATGCTTCCGCTCCGGGCGGGC
>CAZDCN010000189.1:0-5239 GCA_964503945.1 uncultured Caldilineales bacterium | reverse complement strand
CCATTCTCCCCAATCGGGTTCGGCCAGCGGCAGGGCGGGGAGTTCGAGGGTGGGGGTGGGGAGGGTTGTGGGCGGGGGCGTGGGGGAGATGCTGGGGGAGGGCGTCGCTGCTGTTTGGGGCGGAGCCAGCGCGCGCCACAGGCCCAGGCCCGCCAGCAGGATGAGCAGCAATCCGGCGGCGGCTAAAACGAGGGATGGTTTTTTGCGGACGACCGGCGCAGGCGCGGCGGCTTCGGTCAATGCCCGCACGAACGCGTCGCCGCTGGGAAAGCGGTCGTCGGGCAGCTTGCTCAAGGCTTTTTCGATGACGGCGGCCACGGACCGGGGGATGGCGGGCTGGACTTCGTCCAGGGGCGGCGGAGGGAGATAGAGCTGCTGTTGGATGATCGCGGGCGCGCTGGCGTCCTGGCCGCCGAAGGGAGGCCGCCCGGCCAGCATTTCGTAGAGGATGATGGCCAGGCTGTAGAGGTCGGCGCGGCCGTCCACCGGCTGTCCTAAGAGCTGTTCCGGGGCCATGTAGAGCGGCGTGCCCACGATGGAGCCTGTGGTGGTCAAGGAGGGCGCTTCATCCCACCAGGCCACGCCGAAATCCACCAGCGTGGCGTGATCCTTTTCGTCGATGAGGATGTTGGCCGGTTTGACGTCTCGATGCACAACGCCGTGGCGGTGCGCGTAATCCAGCGCATCCGCCAATTGGGCGATGATGGCGAGGCTGCGGGTCAGGGAAAAACGCCCTTCCTCCTGAAGCATGCTTTTCAGCGTGCGGCCCTCCACCCATTCCATGGCGATGTAAGGGCGGCCCTCATGCTCGCCGAAATCATACACCAGGGCGATGTGGCTGTGTTTGAGACGCATCAGGGTGGCGGCTTCGCGGCGGAAACGGGCCAGGGCCTGTTCGTCGTCATTGAGATGCGCCCCTAGCAGTTTCAACGCGACCGGACGCGCCAGCACGGTGTCATAGGCCCGATAGACGATGCCCATGCCGCCCCGCCCGATGCCTTGCTCGATGCGAAAGCGTCCGATGGTGAGGGGAGTCAGGGGATTCATGGCGTGATGCGATAGATGACCACCGGCTCGTCCCCTGTCTCGTCAGGGACGACCATGAGCAGCTCCAGGCCCGGCGGCGGATGCTGGGGATCATCCACCAGGGGAGCGAATTGAGGGCGCAGGTGGTGCGCTTCGTAGCCGTCGATGGCCCAATAGGCCGCGTGGTGATAGCGGGCGTAGGCCAGGACCTGGTCGACGTTGGCCGCGGGCGTGGGAACCCACTCCGCGCCGGCGTGATAAGCGATGGCCACATAGCGGCTCATGACGATGTCGCCCGGTTCGATGTAGGGCGCCAGAGCCCGTCCCGCCTGCAGGTGCACGGGCCGGGCCGAGCCCCGCAGATAGGCCGTGTCCGCCTGCCGGGGCGTTATCACCAGGAAAAAGAGCATGAGCAACGCCGTGGGCAGCCAGACGAGCCACGTCCAGTTGGCCTGGTTTTCGTCTGTCCTTTGCGCCTGGGCGTCTGGGCGAGAGACCCTCGCCACTGTATCGCGCAGCCAATCGCCCAATTCGATGAGACCATGTCCCGCCCAGATCATCAGGGTGGGGACTAGCGCGGCGATGTAGCGTTCCTGCACGAAGAAGAGGATAAAACTGAGGCCCGGCAGCAGGGTAAAGGCCAGGAAGAGCTCATTCCAGGCCCGTTCCCGGTTCCAGGCGCGGCGAAACAACCCCAGCGCCAGAGGGATGAGCAGATACCAGGGGAAGAGATGGATGTTGAAGAGCAGGGCGAAGAGCTTCAGCGCGTTGCCGTAGAGGATGCGGGCGTAGGCCACGGGGTCGGCCAGGATGTAATCCAGCGCGGACGCGTCCGCGATCTCCTCGCTGAAGAAGCGCACCTGTTGGCCTGTGCTGTCCAGCCCCCAGGTCTCGATATCGAACTGGCGGAAGCTGCCCAGGGCCAGGCCCTCGGCCGTGGCGAAATTTGCGCCCACCTTCTGGCTGATGGTCCACACGCCCGTGGCTTGATGCACCCGGTAGAGGTAGGGGAAGATGACCGCCAGGAAGACGACGCCTAACAGCAGGGGATAGCTCAGGTTGCGGATGCGGGGCGGCCGGGCCAGGGCCCGCAGGCCCAGGATGAGCCCCATCGCGCCCAGGAAGACCACGGCCTCGGGCCGCACGTAGTAGGCCAGGGCCAGGAAGAGGCCGGCCAGGGCGACGTCCAACGCCCGGAATTTCTGAAAGGCGCGATAGGCGAAGAACACGCCGGTGAAGGAGAGGGCCCAGTAGGGCGGCTCGGTGAGAGTGCCCCAATAGAGGGGCATGAGCGCGGTGGCCGGGGCCAGGGCGATGAGCAGGCCCGCGGCGAAAGCGCTTTTCGCGCCGTAAATGCGACGGGCCAGGAAATAGATGACCATCACCAGGGCCGCGCCGAACAGAATGAAGCTCCAGTCGCTGGCCCGTTTCATGTCGCCCGTCAGCAGGGTGAGCGCGGCGTTGATGAAGGGATAGCCGGGCGTGTGGTGGTAGTCCCAATGGTTGGTGAAGCCCAGGTGATACCCCTGGCCGCGGAACCAGTTGCGGCCCAGCCACATGTAAAAGGGCTCATCTCCCCATACGATGCGGTCGGCCCCGGCGTAGATGAAACGCACTGCCAACGCCAGCAGGCCCAGCAGCAGGGGTGGGATCAAGGCGGATGTTCGGGTGGATCGAGTCATGAGGCTTCGGATGGGGAGGCGGGCGTTTCAACCTCCGATTCGTCCTCTTCCAGGCGATGTTCCAGTTTTTCTATCCGCAGCCGCAGGATCGCGATCTCCTGGGTCAGCGTGCGGATTTGATCACTGAATTTCGAGATCACCAGGGTGAGCTGAAAGATAATCAGCAGCAGGCCGATGATGCCCAGGCCCAGGAAGAGGGCGGGGGGGTATTCGATGTCGAGGAAGAAAGCGATCTGGTCCAGGGGGTTGATGAGGATGGGAGTGGCGACCAGGGCAGCGCGGCCAACAACCACAGCAGCGCGTACTCCTCCTTCAGGCGACGCGTGCGCATGAGGTTGATGATGGTGATCAACACAATCAACCCGATGACGAAAAGCAAAAGTCGGGCGCGCGGGGACATGGGCCAAAGTATAGCATAATTTGGCCCGTTCATCGCAGTTTGGGCGAACCCGGCCGCAAAGCGATTTGACAATCTTTTCATCTTAAGGCAGGATAAAGGCGATACGATGTGTCCCCCATCCCCCTTCCCCCACGACATCGTTTTCTCATGCCTTATCTCAATTTTTCATCCCATCGAACCGTGCCCCTGCAGAAATCTTCCTTCACCATCGGCTCTGATCCCGCCTGCGATCTCCCCATCTCGGATGAATCCGTGGCTCCGCGCCATGTCATTTTGCAATCGCGCGGGGACGGCTGGCAACTGGCGACTTTGAACCTGCGCGCGTCGGTGACTGTCAACGATGAGCCGATCCAGGGATTGATCCTGTTGCACGATGGCGACCGGATTCGCGTAGGCCAGGACGTGCAATTCATCTGGCGCGAGGCGGATGCGCCGAAGCAAGGTCCGTGGCTGGGGTTGCTGCTCATCTTTTTGGCGGTGATCGCCGGGCTGAGCATCTTGTTCGCGGCCTATCGATTTGACGCGACCTATCTGGATGCCATCATTCCTACAGCGCTGGAGCCGGAGATAGGCATTCAGTCTGTCGCGCCGGCCGCGGTCGAAGAGAATCTTCTTCAGCCAGCGGGCGTCAGCCCCGCCGGGCATCCGGTGTATCGAATCGCGCTGCCGGTGGAGAACGACGGGCCATAGGGATTTGCAGCGCGCCAGCACGACAACGAGGCTGGGCGTCACAATCCACAGCCACAGAGGTGACCATTCGGCGCGGTTGCGTGGCCCGGAGCGAAAGCGCCGGGCGTTAGCCATGACCTATTATCTTCGCTGTTTGTCCAACTGTTTTTGCTGAATCTGTCATTGCGTTTGGGAGGGCAATGGGGCCGGTTGTGAAAATTGTGGAAGCATGGAAGCTGGGATACAATAGCCACAATCGCAATGCGCAATTTGCTCTAAAAGGGGCTGTTTCTTGCCAGAAGCCGCGCCCTTACTGATTTCCCAATTTTGGTGCCATGCCCATGACGTCCAACAATCCCTTTGCAGGCAAACTCATTCTGGTGGTCGATGACGAAGCGCGAATGATTCGGTTCGTGCAGTACAATCTGGAGCTGGAGGGGTTTCGGGTGATCACCGCGCACAACGGCTTGGAGGCCATCGAGAAAGTGCGCACTCAGTTGCCCGATCTCGTGATCATGGATGTGATGATGCCCGAGATGGATGGTTTCGAGGCCCTGGAGCACATCCGCAAGATCTCCGATGTGCCCGTGATCATGCTTACGGTCAAAAACGAGGATGAAGACAAGCATTTGGCCTTCACCAGCGGCGCGGATGATTATCTCACCAAGCCGTTCAGTCCCCAGGAGCTGGTGGACCGGGTGAAAGCGGTGCTGCGTCGGGTCAAGGGGCCGTCGGTCACCGACAATCAGATTTTGAAGGTGGACGACCGGCTGCAGATCGACTTCGCCAGCCACGAGGTCATTGTGGATGGCAAGCGCATCAACCTGCGCCCCACCGAATGGCGCTTGCTCTACCATCTGGTGAAGAACGCGAATTGGGTGTTGCCCGCGGAGCAATTGCTTCAGAAGGTGTGGGGATATGAATATCGGGATGATGTGCAACTTCTGCGGCTTTACATCGCGTATCTGCGCAGCAAAATCGAAAAGGACACCAGCAATCCCCAGTATATTCTCACCGAACGAGGCGTGGGCTATCGCTTTGTCATGCCCGAGAAAAATTGAAAAAAATGTCTGTTCGCCGCGCTTTTCATTTTCCCGGCGGCATTGGTATACTTGCCTATGAGACGTCATCCCAAACATCGTTATCTCCCCGGAGGTCATACGTGCGCGTTTCGGTCTTGCAAGACAACCTGGCCAAGGGCCTTTCCATTGTGGGGCGGGCGGTCGCCAGCCGCAGCACCCTGCCCGTGTTGAACAATATCCTGCTGGAGACGGAGCATTCTCAGCTCAAGCTTTCCGCCATGGATATGGAGATCGCCATCAATTGTTGGGTGGGGGCCATGATCGAGGAGGATGGGCAGATCACCGTGCCCGCGCGTCTGCTCACCGATTTCGTCAATTCCCTGCCTAAAGAGCGCATCGACATGGAGCTGAATGCGCGGACGCAGACCCTGCATCTGCGC
>CAZDCN010000188.1:0-5255 GCA_964503945.1 uncultured Caldilineales bacterium | reverse complement strand
GCATGACGTAGACGAAATTTTCGTCATTATTGGCGTGCAAACGCTCATGGCGCCTATCCGCAACAAGACGGCTGACGCGCGCTACACCGCGAACATCTGATCCCGCTCCGGCCCCACCGACACATAATCGATCTTCACCCCGGCCAGCTCGCTGATGCGGTGGAGATAGGCCCGCGCGGCCGGGGGCAGTTCATTCCAGCTTCGGGCCTGGCTGGTGTCGGTCAGCCAGCCGGGCCAGGTTTCGTACACCGGTTGGACCTGATAGAGGATGGGGGTGTCGGGCATGCTGTCGGTGAGGATTTCGCCCGAAGGCAGGCGATAGCCGGTGCAGATTTTCAGCTCCTCGAAGTGATCCAGCACATCGAGCTTGGTCACGGCCAGGCCGGTCATGCCGTTGAGCCAGGCCGCGTAGCGGATGGCCACGCCGTCGAACCAGCCGCAGCGCCGGGGGCGGCCCGTGGTCGCGCCGAACTCCGCGCCTATCTCCCGCAGCTTCTCCCCCACTGCGTCGGTCAATTCCGTGGGGAAAGGGCCTTCGCCCACCGCGGTGCTGTAGGCCTTGACCACGCCGATGACCCGGGTCACCGAGCCTGCGGGCAGGCCCGCGCCCACGGGCGCGTAGGCCGCGGTGGGGTTGCTGCTGGTCACATAGGGATAAATGCCCCAATCCAGGTCCCGCATGACGCCCAACTGCCCCTCCAGCAGGATGGCGGCATCCTCTTCCAGGGCCTGGCGCAGGATAGGGGTCGTATCCACGATGCGCGACCCCAGCCTGGCCCGGTAATCCATGAGCAGCGCGTACAACTCCCGGCCATCCACAGGCTCCCCGCCCAGCACCTGCAGCTTGCGATTGACGGTGCGGAGCGCCTGGTCCAGCCGGGATTCCAGCCAGTCGGGGTGGAGCAGATCGCCCAGGCGCAGGCCCGACCGCGCGGCTTTGTCGGCATAGGCGGGGCCGATGCCCCGTTTGGTGGTGCCGATGCTGTCCGCGCCCCGGGCTTTTTCTTCCAGCGCGTCCAGCAGGCGATGGTAGGGCAGCACCATTTGCGCGCGGGCGCTGATCCAGAGGTTGTCCAGGGCCACGCCCGCGGCTTCCAGCGCGGCCATCTCCTCCAGCAGCGCGCCGGGGTTCACCACGCAGCCCGCGCCGATGATGTTGCGGGTGGCGGGGTTGAAGATGCCGCTGGGGATGAGGTGGAGAGCGTGTTTGCCGTAGGCGTTGATGACGGTGTGGCCGGCGTTGTCGCCGCCCTGAAAGCGGATGACCACATCGGCCTGCTGGGCCAGAAAATCGATGATGCGGCCTTTGCCTTCATCGCCCCATTGGGCGCCCACGATGGCGGTGACGGGCATGGGATTTCTCTCTTAAAGCAGGTTTCACGGACGGTTGTCCGCCAATACCAATGAAAATGGGAACGCGGATAACGCAGATGCTTCGCAACGCGGATTTGCGCAGATTATTTTTCTGATTTCTTCTTCCATCTGCGTTGATCCGCGCTTCATCAGCGTCATCCGCGTCCTATTTTCAAAGCAACTACATGGCGAAATCCACGGCCCGGGTCTCGCGGATGACGGTGATCTTGATCTGGCCCGGATATTGCAGGCTGTCTTCGATCTTCTGCGCGATCTGGCGGGAGAGCTCGATGGCACCGTAGTCGTCGATCATCTCCGGCTTGACCAGGATGCGCACCTCGCGGCCCGCCTGGATGGCGTAGGCCTGCTGCACGCCCTTGAAGCTCTTGGCGATGTCTTCCAGAGCAGTCAGGCGTTTGACGTAATTCTCCAGCGATTCGCGGCGGGCGCCGGGGCGGGCGCCCGAGATGGCGTCGGCCGCGGCCACCAAAATGGCCTCCAGCGACTGCGGCTCGGCCTCGTTATGATGTGAGGCGATGATGTTGACGACTTTTTCGGGCACGCCGTAGCGGCGGGCGATGTCTGCGCCCACCAGGGCGTGGGGGCCTTCCACTTCGTGGCTCACCGCCTTGCCGATGTCGTGCAGCAGGCCGCCCATCTTGGCCGCCCGCACATCGCCGTGCAGCTCCGCCGCCATCAACCCGGCCAGATGGCTGGTCTCGATGGCGTGAAAGTATTGGTTCTGGCCGTAGCTGGTGCGGAACTTGAGCCGTCCCACCAGCTTCAGCAGCTCGGGATGCAGCCCCTGGAAGCCGGTCTGGTACGCGGCTTCTTCACCCGCTTCGCGGATGATGCGATCCACTTCATCCTGGGCCTTTTTGACTTCTTTTTCCACCCGGGCGGGATGGATGCGCCCATCCTGCACCAGTTTGGTCAGGGCGCGGCGGGCCACCTCGCGGCGCACCGGGTCGTGGCTGGAGATGATGATGGTCTCGGGCGTGTCATCCACCACCAGGTCCACGCCTGTGGCCGCCTCGATGGAGCGGATGTTGCGGCCCTGGCGGCCGATGATGCGGCCCTTCATGTCGTCGGAGGGCAGGGGCACCGCGGTGACGACGCTTTCGGCCACCACGTCGGAGGCGAGCCGTTCGATGGAGAGGGTGATGATCTCCCGGGCCCGGCGGTCCGCGATCTCGGCGATCTCGGCTTCCACCTGGCGGATGATGCGGGCCATTTCGCCGCGGGCGACGGCCTCGGTGCGGCGCAGCAGCTCCTCCCGAGCTTCGTCGGTGGTCATGCGGGCGATGCGCTCCAGCTCGGCCTGCTGTTCCTCCTCCGCCTTCTGCAGCCGGGCCTCCCGCTTATCCAACTGACTTTGTCGCTGGTTCAGGCGCTGTTCTCGCTTCTCCAGGTTCTCGGAGCGATTTTCCAGCTGGTCCATTCGGCGCTGGGCCCGCTCTTCCAGCCGGGCCAACTCGCGACGACGGCGATTAAGCTCCGCTTCCACCTCGTTGCGGAAGGCGATGGCCTGGTCTTTGGCTTCCAGTTCGATCTTGAGCGCTTTGTCTTTGGCTTCACTGACGATGCGTTCGGCCTGTTGTTGGGCGGAAGCCATGGCCTCGGCATCCTGGCGTTGTTTGTTCCAAACGCCCAGGTAATACCCGACGGCAATGCCCAATCCCAGGCCGAGGGCAACGGCCAGGATGATGAGTATCGGTTGCATGGTCGTTTCCTATATGGGTGGGATGAGGTCAAATGATCAAGGATTCATGATTAAAGAGTAACGATTAAAGCCTCGGATGCAGGGATAATCTCCACGCTTTAATCATGAATCAGCGATCATTGTGTTTGTTCCTGCAGGATAGCGGCGGCTTGTCGAGCGGTGGCGTAGCCAAAGCCGCGACGCTGGAGATAGCCGATCATTTTTTTCTCGAAGTCGGCCGGGGGGAGATTCCGCCAGCGATAGGCTCGGGCTTTGCCCGCGGCCAGGGCGAGTTGGTCATCGTCCAGCGCGGCCAGGGCGTCGTCGATGATGGCGCGGGGCACGCCTTTCTGGCGGAGTTCCTGGCGCAGGGCCCGGATGCTGCGGGGGCTGAACTGGACGCGGTTCTCGATCCACCATTGGGCGAAGGCCCTATCATCCAGGTACTCCATCTCGCGGAGACGGGCGAGGATGCGAGTGCGGACGTCGGGTTCGAAATCGGCCCGGCGCAGGGCCTCGTCGATCTCGCGTTGGGAGCGGGGGCGACGGGCCAGGAGGCGCAAGGCTTTGTCCATGCCCCGGCGGTACGCGTCCTCCCGCTGCAGGGCCTCGATCTCGTCCTGGGTCAACGTTTGGCCCACGGTCAGGCCCGCGGCCAGGGTGTCGGCCAGCGAGAAGGCGTAGTCGTCGTCGAGATAGACGTTGACGCGGCGTTTGTTGCGCTGCTGTACAACGAGCCGGGTGATGGTGCGCGCCATGGTGGAAATAAAAAAGCGTCGCGAAGGGGCTTCGCAACGCTCGGGCAAAGTGATGGGTTGGACCGGGGAACGGGTCAACAGCAGAGGGCTCTGCCGTCCTCTAGCAAAGAGAGGGCAGAGCTTCAGAGCATGTCATTCAGAGGATGAGACCGAATGCCACAGATCACTTGCCGCGCGTTGCGCAGAGACGCCATCTCAAGGGGAGATGGCGGCCAGAGAAGACCCGCGTTACGCGTCTTCGGGGGGGCGGGGACGAGGCGGAAGCCCCATCAGCGCCCGAAGCTGGTCTTCGATGGCGTCGAGAAGATCTGGATTCGCCCTCAGGAAAGCTTTGGCGTTTTCGCGCCCCTGTCCTAGCCGGGTTCCCTCATAGCTGTAGAAGGATCCGCGTTTCTGGATCATGTCGTTTTCCACTGCCAGATCCAGAATCTCCCCAGCGCGGGATATCCCTTCGTTGAACATGATGTCGAATTCGGCTTTTTTGAAAGGAGGCGCCACTTTGTTTTTCTTCACCGTGACCCGGGTGCGGTTGCCGATGGTCTCGCCGCCGGCTTTCAGGCTTTGGATGCGACGGATGTCGAGGCGCACGGACGCGTAGAATTTCAGCGCCATGCCGCCGGGCGTGGTTTCGGGGCTGCCGAACATCACGCCGATCTTGTGCCGCAACTGGTTGGTGAAGATCATGACGGTGTTGGTCTGTTTGACCACGCCGCTGAGCTTGCGCATGGCCTGGCTCATGAGCCGGGCCTGCAGGCCCATGTGGCTGTCTCCCATCTCACCTTCGATCTCGGCTCGGGGCACCAGGGCCGCGACCGAGTCGATGACGACCACGTCCACCGCGCCGGAGCGCACCAAGGCTTCGGTGATCTCCAGCGCTTGCTCACCGGTGTCGGGCTGAGAAATGTACAGTGCGTCCACATCCACGCCGATCTTGCGGGCGTAGGCGGGGTCCAGCGCGTGCTCGACATCGATGAACGCGGCAATGCCCCCCAGTTTCTGGGCTTCGGCAATGGTGTGCAGGCAAAGCGTGGTCTTGCCGGATGATTCGGGGCCAAATATCTCGATGATGCGACCGCGCGGCATCCCGCCAACACCGATGGCGTAATCCAGGGAGAGGGATCCCGTGGGGATCGCCTCCACCGTCAAGGCTGCGGCGTCGCCCAATTTCATAATGGCGCCTTCGCCGTAGCGCTTGTTGATGGTTGCCAGAGTGCTTTCGAGGACTTTTTCGCGATCGCTGGTGGCCATACGTTTCCTGAAAAACAAATGGGGCGATATCGTTTTTTCGGACAATCATGGCAACAGCTTCGTGCGTCCCGTCCCAAGGGCGTACGGAAGCCGTCCCCAAAATAAAAAGAAAATGAAATGAAATCGTCCGAAAAAGGATGATCTTCTCTTAGATTAAAGTATACTCCATCATCGCCGATGTGACCAATCGCGGA
>CAZDCN010000187.1:0-5256 GCA_964503945.1 uncultured Caldilineales bacterium | reverse complement strand
GTGTGTTCATCTTTGATGAAGTCGCCCAGAAAGCTGTTTTCCTCATTGCCGACTGGAGTCTCCAACGACATGGGCTCCTGGGCCATGCGAATGATCTTGCGCACCTTGGTTGCGCCGCGGCGCAACGCCCGTTTCTGGGTGGGATTCAGAGGCTTTCCCTCGGCCAGGGCCTTGCGGATGGCCTCTCGCTCCTCTTCCGGCTCGATGAAATCCATCTCCACTGCGATTTCCTCGGGGGTAGGATCGCGTCCCAGCTTTTGCGTCAGCTCCCGCTGAGTGCGCATGACCCGGTTGATGCTCTCCACCATGTGGACAGGAATACGGATAGTGCGAGCCTGGTCGGCGATGGCCCGCATGATGGCCTGACGAATCCACCAGGTGGCGTAGGTGCTGAACTTGAAGCCACGCGTGTAATCGAACTTCTGCACCGCGCGCAACAGCCCCAGATTACCCTCCTGAATCAAGTCCAGCAGATTCATTCCCCGGTTGACGTAACGCTTGGCTACGCTCACGACCAACCGGAGATTGCTCTGCACCAACTCCCGCTCCGCCGATTTCCCATCCTCGATGACGGTCTCGATGGCGAGACGCTCCTCCTCGGGCAGGGATTGCAGAAAGTCTTCCGGGCTCATGCCCGCTGCCTGGGCCCGCTCTTCTAATTGGGCGCGCGCTTCCTGCCCCGCGCGAATGCGCTTGGCTATGGCGATCTCCTGCTCATGCGTCAACAGGGGATGACGCCCGATCTCCTGCAAATACTGCCGAACGGGATCGCTGATCCCGACTGAGTCTTCGAAATTATCGTCGGCGAGGAGCTCGTACCCGGACCGGGAAACCTCCTCAAGCTCCAGATCCACCTTCTCAGTTAGGACAGGAACCAGAGGCTCGCCCTCGCGAATGTCCAGCAGGGTGGGCGAGAGAGCCTCCAGCTCTTCGGAAGGGGGCAATAACGCATCATCAGAAGGCTCCGCCTGCAAATCCTCGCTTTCGGGCAGGGGAACATCTTCCTGAGGGTCTTCTGGCGTTTGAGGCTCAAGATATTCTTTTGAAGAGGGCTTGTGAGAAGAGGTCGAGCTCATCAGGGGATAAAGTTGACCGGGACGGAAAGTGTGGTCGGTCAGGAATCGATGAAAGGAGTAGGCGAGTGGCTGGAGGAAGAGACATACGTGCGACGGTTGTGAGTCCAGTGCATGGTTTGGGAATACCGAGACAGGGCCTTTTCCAATTTTCTGCGTAATTGGGTCAGTTCGAAGAAACGCAGGGCGAGTTCACGCCGGTCCGACGGCGAATCCGCCTCGTTCATGGCAATCTCCAATTGCCGCAGGGTTTCCTTCGCGCTCTCCAGGCGCAGTCGCAGCAATCCGGTAACAACCTCCCGCTGCAGATGCTGCTCTTGAATGTATTTCGGTTTCGATGATTCGAACTCCTGGGCGTAGCGCCACAGGAAAAGAAAATGATCTTCGATGGTCTCATCCTGTTGGGAGATGAACTCGGCTAACGCCTCCTGGGGCTCCTCTAGATGATAATCTTCCACGCATTGAAAGAGCGCCCTGTTCAGGGCGTTGCTGAAATCATCAACGAAGAAGGGATCCAATTCCAGACGGGCGAGCTCCTCATCCAACCAGGGCAGCAGCCTGGCGTGATGCAGGAGAATCAGCCCTAACAAATGCTCCTCCGGCCCGATGGTGCGCAGCCTGAGGGACGGGGTTGCCGCGGCCGGAGCGAGTTCGGGGGCAATGCCATCTTCATCCCCCCACAAAGGCGGCTCTTGGGTGGCGCCGTTCACCGCGCCGGCGGAAGGTTCAAGAGGGACGGGAGGCGGCTCCTCGGGGAGCGGGGAACGGACCTTTTTCCGCGTGTAAGAACGACGTCGCTCCCCCTTTTCGAACTGGGCCAGAGCCTCCTCCACATCTTTCTCTCGCACCCGAGCCAGAGCGGCCACCCGACCGATGTAATGCCGGCGTTGGATGGCGTCACCGATCTTGCTCAGCGTTGGGAGGACTTCGGTCACAAACTGGGATTTGCCCGAAGCTGTGGCGAGGTTCTTCTGCGCCGCAGTCTGCTGGATAATATAGCCTACCACGGGAACGGCGTTCTCGATAAGCGCCTGCCAGCGTTCCGGGTCTTGACGCAGCACGTCATCAGGGTCTTGCCCTTCGGGCATGATGGCGATGCTGACATCGGCAAACATGCGTTTTTCGGTGCGAAAACCCGAAGAGGTGGGCGCAATCACTCCTCGCTGGGACAGCGTTTCCTGGATGAGCATAACCCCGCGCCAGGTGGCCCGGGCCCCGGCGGCATCCGCATCCAGGGCGAAGACGAAATTGCGGGAGTATTTGCTGAGCTCCTGGATCTGCGCGGGTGTAATCGAGGTGCCCATGGCCGCGACCACATTCTTGAAACCGCGCTGATGGGCGCTGATCAGATCCATGTAGCCCTCCACCAACCCCACCTGGTCTTTTGCCCGAATAGCTCGACGGGCCATGTCGAGGCCAAAAATGACTCGGCTTTTGTCGAAGATGGGCGTTTGGGGAGAATTCAGATATTTGGGCTCACCCTCGCCCAAAATCCGCCCGCCAAAGGCGATGACGCGACCCTGACGATCGCGAATGGGGATGATCAGGCGGTTGCGAAAGCGATCGTACGCCCCGCCAGCATCGCGAGGAATGGCCAATCCCGCCTGAATGATCTCCTCGAGGGAATAGCCTTTGGCCATGAGATGATGAATGAGATGCTCCCAACCATCGCGAGCGTAGCCCAGCTGAAACCGCTCGATGGTTTCTTGGGCGATCTCCCGCTGGGCCAGATAGGCACGGGCCCGCTCCCCTTCGGGGCCGGAAAGGAGATTGCTCTGGAAAAAGGAAGTGGCCGCATTGTGAATATCCAGCAGACGCTGACGGGCGTCCCGGACCTCGGGCTTGACAGGTTCCAGGGGCACGCCCGCCTCCCGGGCCAACATCCGCAGTACGTCGGAAAAAGGCAGGTTCTCTCGCTTCTCCACAAAAGTGAAAATATCTCCGCCCGCGCCGCAGCCAAAGCATTTCCAAGTGTTCGTATGAGGAAACACATGAAAGGAAGGGGTCTTCTCGGAATGGAAGGGACAGAGACCTTTGTAGCTGTTCCCCGACTTCTTCAATGGCACATAGCGACCGATCACCGTCACCACATCTAACCGATCTTTGATTTCCTGAATGACTGAATATTGGGCCATGGTGTGGTGTGTGGGAGTGGAACGATACGTAAGAGTCGCCGGGTCTTAATTGTACACCATGTCAGGGCATCATCCAATGTCCAGGGATATGGGATGAAACCAGATGTCTTGCTTGCGACTTCAAAACATGCTAAACTTAGTCCAACCTGATAATCCCGTTGGAGACAGCGTCGTCGCCACTCCAGCGGGTTTTCTTTGGCCCGAAAAATCCCACATTCTGTCATTTGCCATGATCTTCGAAAAAATCATTCTCTTTCATCGAGGCAACAAAACATGAGTGCAAAAAAACAAAAAACCCTGGCAGTTTTGACCGGCGGAGGCGATGTGCCCGGTCTCAATCCCACCATCAAAATGGTTGTGCGCCGCGCCGTGGATAATGGCTGGCGCGTGCTGGGTTTTCGTCGCGGGTGGGCGGGCCCGTTGCGCTACAACCATGATGATCCCGCCAGTTGGGGTCAGTGGGTGGTGGAATTGAACAAACAGATGGTGCGCACCATCGACCGCACAGGGGGCACCTTTCTTCACACCTCCCGCACCCATCCCAGCCGCATGAAGGCCGAACATCTGCCCGACTTCTTGAATCCCGACGATTTCCCCCGCAACGAAGATGGCACCCTGGACGCCACGAAAAAAGTGCTGCAAACCCTGGAGCAGCTGGGGGTGGATGTGCTCATTCCCATTGGCGGCGACGACACCTTGAGTTACGGCGCGCGAATTCACACCGAAGGCTTCCCCGTGGTCTCCATTCCCAAGACCATGGACAATGACGTTTACGGCACCGACTACTGCATTGGCTTCAGCACCGCGGTCACCCGCTCCGTCAATTTCATCACCGACCTGCGCACCGCGGTGGGGTCCCATGAACGCATTGGGATTGTGGAGCTTTTCGGACGCAATTCGGGCGAAACCTCATTGATCGCGGCGTTCTGCGCAGATGTGGACCGAGCCATCATCTCCGAAGTGCCCTACGATGTGGAGAAGTTGGCCCGACTGCTCATGGAGGACAAGCGCAACAACCCTAGCAATTATGCCATCATGACCATCTCCGAAGGGGCTTATCCCGTGGGAGGCCAGGTGTTGGAAACGGGCGAGGCCGACGCCTACGGCCATAAGAAACTGGGCGGCATCGGCTATATCGTGGCTCAACAGATCAAGGAGATCACCGGTCAGAACATCATCTATCAGCAACTGGCCTATCTCATGCGCTCGGGCGCGCCCGATGCGCTGGACCGCATCGTAGCCGCCAATTTTGGCGCGCTGGCGGTGGACCTGGCGACCCGAGGCATCACCGGGCGCATGGTGGCGCTGCGTGAGGGACGCTACACCCATGTCGCCGCGGATTACAGCACTCGCGGGGTAAAACGGGTGGACGTGCCCGAGTTCTATGATGTGGATCAATATCGTCCCAAAATCGTCCATGTCCAGGGAAAACCCATGTTCCTGTATTGACGTCCGAAGCAAAGCGCCCCTCTTACTCTCATCCAAAAGACCTCGGAGGCCCGGCTGGACCTCCGAGGTTTCTCGATCATTATCCTGGCCCGAGCCAAGTCCTCACCCAATCTGGAGTCACCATGAAACTCGCCATTGTCCTTTCCACCCAACCGGCCCAATTCAACGCCGTAGCCTTCAAGGGCGACCTGGAGGCCAACATCGCCAAAATCGCTCACTGGGGATACAACGGCGTGGAGCTGGCCATCCGCGATCCCAAGTTGGTGGACGGGGATGCGCTGACAGCGCTGGTGCAGCGCTACGGCCTGAGCGTTCCCGCCATCGGCACCGGCCAAGCCTGGGGTGAGGAGGGCCTTTCCTTTCCCGATCCCGACCCCGCGGTGCGCCGCGCGGCCATCGAACGGGTGAAAAGCCACATCCCCCTGGCCGCTCGCTTCAACGCCGTCATCATCATTGGTCTGTTACGTGGGATCGTGAAACCAGGCGTGAGCCAGGAACAGGCCATGGAATGGGTGGTGGACGCCCTGCAGGAATGCAGCGAGGCAGCCCGGCCCGCGGGCGTGCGCCTGGCCCTGGAGCCCATCAACCGCCACGAAACC
>CAZDCN010000186.1:0-5265 GCA_964503945.1 uncultured Caldilineales bacterium | reverse complement strand
GCGCCACGAGATGGTCGCCGTACTGGTCCACAATCAGGCCGGGGAGACCGTCGCTCTCGGAGAAGACGAGACGGCGGGCCTCTGCGCCGGGCAGGATCGCGTCCCGGCGGGCGATGGCCGCGGCCAGGCGCTCCCGCCAAAAACCCTCATCCACGCGCACCCCTTCATCCCAGCAAAAAGCTCGGGCCCGGATCTGCGACCGGCGATTGAACTCCGCCCGGGCCAGCCAGCGCCCGTCCCCCGCCCGCACATCCACCACCTCCCCGGCCGCGGGCGCGCCCTCCACCCGGGCGATGGCCCCGCTGAAAATCCAGGGATGGCGCTGCCGCACGGGCTTCTCTTTGCCTCGCTTCAAAAAACACGTTCCCAAAACAGCGTCAGTCATCTTCTCGTCAGCCAGGAGGAAAGTAACGGTAAACATCCTTTCGGTGAAGACAACACACAAAAATCACCGTTTCATCGACCATTTCCACACCAAGACGATATTCCCCAACCCGGATTCGAAAATACGCCTCATAGCCCCTCAACTTCACCATATTGGGAATATCCTGAATCGTCGGAGCCTCTTTGACTTTTTCGATGGCCTCCAGGATGCGCCTCCGAGTGCTTTTCGAACGTATCCGTTTCAAATCACGCAAAAAAGCGGATTCGTAGAGAACCTCCATCGTTCAACCTTTGTGCAACACGGCGAAAACGTCTTCTTCGGATACGAACGCATTCTTTCTTCCCTCTCGAATGGCATGGGCCAGTGCAATTTCCTCCATGGCCTCCAGGATGAGCTGGCGGAATTCAGAGGGCCGCTCTTCCATCAAATCAATCAGCGTCTCACGAATCAATTTTCGCGTTTGTTCTTCATTCAAAATGATCGTTGTGGTCATAGCTTCAAAATCCAAAAGATAAGGACGGATGCGTTTTGGATTGCACGCCTCCATTATAGGAGAAGAAAGCGAAACAGGACAAACGCCGCTAAATCCCCTTTTTATGAAGCGTTGGAAAGGAAAAATGGCGCGTTGCCCTGCTCCCAGCCCCATTCGTTGATGCGGATCACGCGCGCGTCCTCCCCCTCGCCCAGCGTGATGACCCGATGCTCCCGATCGTAAATGAAGGAAACCCATTGGCCATCGATGAGCACGACGCCGCGGGCTTCGGTTTCGGTGCGTTGGGTGTAGCGAAGCTTATAGGGCTCAGGATACTGGTCCCGGGCCCACATGACCAGAGGTTTGAGAGACATTTCTGCGTGTCAGCGTGTCGGCGTGTCGGCGTAAGCGCGATGTAATATCTTCGTGGCATCATTGTACTGAACGCCGCGAGAAATGAAAAATCGGCCATGACACATTTTGTCTGAAACGCCATTTCCGCCGACGCCCCATTTTGTTTATACTGGACCCCATCCGAAAAATCCGAGCCCGATGACCTACAGCCCTCCGGCCAGGGTCCCCGGGCCGATCTCGCTGCGGCGAGACGCACATCGCACCGATGTGCGCAGGGTTGCCGCGGAAACGCGACAGCCTCCCGAAGCGCGAGCACAACCGCCCGCGTGGAATTGGAAAGGATGACATACCCATGCTCTCACGATGGTTGCGCCCTCAGGCGCGTTCGCTTCCCAATGCCCGGCAGGCTTTCCAGCCGGGCGTTCGCGCGCCACGGACGGGAATGAAGCAGGTGGGGCGGCGATGGAAAGACGCGGGGAGGATGAGCGCGGGCCTGTTGGCGGCATGCATCCTGATGGCCGTGATCACTGCCTGCAGAGGCCGCCCCTCCGACGGGCTGGTCGTTTCCGTGGCCTCCAACCTCCAACCCGCGGTCCAGGAGCTTCTCCCCCTCATCGAGCAGGAGCTGGGGAGGGATATCAGTATGAATGTGGGAGCCAGCGGCAAACTCGCCCAGCAGATCGAACAGGGCGCGCCTGTGGATGTGTTCCTTTCCGCCAACGTTCGCTATGTGGACGAGCTCATCGGCCTGGGCGCGCTGGACCCCGACAGCAAACGGATTTTCGCCCGCGGACGGCTCATCATCTGGACGCGCGACGCCTCCCTGCCCCTGTCGGGCCTGCAAGACCTAGCCCAGCCCCACATCCGCCGCATCGCCATCGCCAATCCCGACCATGCCCCCTATGGCATGGCCGCCCGCGACGCGCTCCAGGCCGCAGGATTGTGGCAGGCCCTGCAACCCAAACTCATCCTGGGGGAGAACGTCACCCAGAGCTACCAATACGCAGACCGGGGCGATGTGGATGTCGCCATCATCCCCCTGTCATTGGTCGCAGCCGGAGGGGAGGGGGCGTGGGTGGATGTGCCCGCGGACCTGTATCCCCCTTTGGACCAGACCGCCGCGGTCACCCGCGCCGCCCGCCATCGGGACGCGGCCCGCCGTTTCATCGACATCCTCACCAGCCCCGCGGGCCGGGCCATCCTCGCCCGCAACGGCTATGCTCTGCCCAACGAGGTAGCCACGCCATGAACTGGGACGCGCTTCGACTTTCCTTGCAGATCACCCTTGTCGCCGCCATCATCATCGCCATCATCGGTCTGGCCCTGGCGCTCTTGCTGGCCCGACGCGACTTCCCGGGCAAAACCCTGCTGGAATTGCTCATCGCCCTGCCGCTGATCCTGCCCCCCAGCGTGTTGGGCTACTACCTGCTGGTGATTTTGGGACGCCACGGGCCCGTTCCCCGCTTCCTGCACGTGGAACTGCTCTTCACCTGGCCCGCGGCCGTCATCGCCGCGGTGGTCGTGGGCCTGCCCCTGATGGTCATGACCGCGCGCAGCGCCATCGACGAGATCGACCCCGAGATCGAGAGCGCGGCCCGGCTCAGCGGCGCTTCGGAATGGCAGTTGCTGCGCTACGTGACGCTGCCCATCGCCCGCCGCGGCATCCTGGCCGGGCTGGTGCTGGCTTCGGCCCGGGCCCTGGGCGAATTCGGAGCCACCCTCATGGTCGCGGGCGACATTCCCGGCCGCACGCAGACCATGTCCATGGCCATCTACGACGCGGTGCAGAACCGCCAGTATGATCAGGCCAACCTCATGGTGCTGGTGATGACTTCGGTGGCCTTCGCCGGGCTGTGGCTGGCCATGCGCTGGGGCTACGGACGCCGCGAGCGCACGCGTCAACCGGCCAGTCCTCGACGCACCCCATTACGGGGAATGCTCTTCTCTCGTCGGGCCCAACCCGCGATGAAACCGGTCATTCACCGATAAATGCCCCACGGATAGAAGGCACAAATCGAGGAACCACAAATGAAAGGCAGGTTTGCAGGTGGCAGGTTGCAGGTGGCAGGTTGCAGGTCGCAAGTTGCCCACTTGACAATTGGCCATTGACAATTAGCCATTGGCAATTCCTTACCTGCCGCCTGCCCCTGGCGACGCACATTTTCACGGTATCGACGGGCCGCGGCCCATGGCGTCTGTCACCTCATCACCAGGGGGAGATAATAGCCGTCGCCGATGGTGTAGTAGGAACTGAAGCCCCATCCGGTGTCGTAGTACGCCATGATTGCGTTCAGGGAGACGTAACTGGTGCAGCGGGCCTTGGCGCGCAGAACAAAGTGCTTGACGATATGCGTATCGGGCGCAAGGCCATCATAGCGCCAGCCGAAGTTGGAGCCCGTCACATAGTCAGGTTCTCCCGCGTCCACGACTTCCTGACAGTCGGCGGGGTAGAAGATGTTCAATCGAAATTCATCCGGAATGGGCAGAGGCTCGGTGTAGGAGAAGGTGACAGTGTAGCGCATTTCGTCGCCCACCCGGGCCAGGTTGCCGGGCCGGGGATTGTCCCAATGGATGGCGAAATCGAAGGCGGGGGCGTAGCCCCGGGCGTCCACGATGGGGCCCGCCAGATACGCGGCATCCGCGCCGGCCCCGCTTTGGGCTTCGACGCAATACGCGTACACGCCATCTTCGGGGATGGTCACTTCATCGATGTACTCGTTGCCGCCCGCGCCCGCCCGATCCGCGCTGTGCCACAAGGAGCCATCCGGCCTGTAAAGGCTCAACTTGAAATCCGCGCCGCCCTCCCCGTCGGGATCTGCATTGAGCACGTAGATCAACCTCTCGCCTTCCTCCGCGTAAACGGCATAGCAATCCCGATCATCCACCCGGTCGATGACGCCGCGATTGACCCGGGCCGAGGTGTTGGCCGCCGCGGGCGAATCATTGGGCTCCTGCTCCTCCTGTTCAGCGCCCGGCAGCCCCCCCATGGCAAGTTCATAGTAGCGCAGGCGATATTGGCTGATGCTTTCATCATCGCCCGCCTCGCTCACCCGCAGAAAATGGGGCTGATTGCCGGTGAAGTGTTGCCAGGCGATGACGCCCTGGCGGCCCGGAGCCGCGTCGGCCTGTTGCAAGACCGTCACCCCGTCGGGGGCGTATGCGGTCAGCACGCCCCGCTTGCTGGCTGTGGAATCAGCCGTATCGAGAAAGGCCACCATCCCCCAATAGACGTTGACGCCCCGCACCTTGAAATAGTCCACATCCCCGGCCGGATTCACTGCGCCTTGCATGGGACCCCAGGCTGCGTAATTGCCCAGATCATTGGCCTGTGCGGGCGTGTCGTTGGGCTCCTGCTCGGCGGTCGCGGTCGAAGCCCAGACCACGCCCGACAGCAAGGCGAGCAGAAGGAAAATCAGGGCAAACCGCCCCCATTTTGCGTTCATGGCCTATGCCTCCTGAGAAATGCCACACGCGAACATCAGACAGGACGCGACGGTGCGAAATGCGCCCACAACGCCTGTTGGATTCATTATACTTCCGGGTCCGTGTGCGGTCAACCGGGCGTCACGGCCCGCCCGGAACCAGGTCGAAGACGAAGGTCCCCACCCGGTTGGAGTGGTCCGACTCCTGGCCCGCGCTCACCGCGGTGACCAGATAGGAGGCGTTGCGGCTGGAATCGGAGAGCACGCTGGCGTCGGGGTCGAGCCAGGCGGGGTCGGTCAGGCCCCTTCCACCGGCTCCAGCGCCATGATGGGGATATGGCGATCGCCCGCCCGTTCTTTGTAGCGGGGAAAGCCGGGATAGGTGGCCTCGGCCAGCCGCCAGAAGCGGTCGTATTCCTCCCCCTCCGCCTCATGGGCCCGATAGGCTCGGGCGGCCTCCCCCACGAAGGCCACCTGGGCCTGGGGATGGGCCTTGAGATTGTAATACCAGCCGGGGTTGCGGGCCTGGCCCCAGTTGGAGGCGATGACCGCCAGGGTTCCGGGATGGTCCGGGTCGCGGATGCCCAGCAGGGGCAGGGTGCGGGGCTGGCCGCTCTTGCGCCCGATGGTGG
>CAZDCN010000185.1:0-5267 GCA_964503945.1 uncultured Caldilineales bacterium | reverse complement strand
GGTGCGTGCGCTCCTGGCAGCAAAATGCTGTGCTTCACCTCGGTGGCGTGGCCCACCACGCTGCCCTGGCCGATGAGCGCGTGGCTTCGGATGTAGGCGCCATGCCGCACCTGCACGCCCGGCCCGATCCACGCAGGCCCGGCGATGTACGCGCCCGGTTCCACCACCGCGCCCGGGCCGATGTAAATATCGCCTTCGGGATCGAGCAACGCGCCGGACCGGACATCGCCCCAGATTTGATGGCCGCGCCCCCCCACCCAACTGGCGAGAAAATCCTCCAGCCGGGGGAGCGCCTCCCAAACAAAATCAATGCCGTCGAACAACTCTCGAAATGGAAGATGACGGAGATCGAAAAACAAGTCAGGGGAAAGGTCGATGGTCATGATCCGTCCACGATCTTCAGATGGAGCTCCGCCAATTGTTGGGGAGAGATGGGGCTGGGGCTGTTGAGCATGAGGTCGGTGGCGGAAGCGGTCTTGGGGAAGGCGATGACCTCGCGGATGCTGTCCTCTCGGGCGAAAATGGCGACGATGCGGTCCAGGCCCAGGGCGATGCCGCCGTGGGGCGGCGCGCCGTAGCTGAATGCTTCCAGTAAGTGCCCAAACTGGGCCCGAGCTTCTTCTTCGGAGATGCCCAACGCTCGGAACACCATGCTCTGGTGCGCTGCATCGTGGATACGGATGCTGCCGCCGCCGATCTCCATGCCGTTGCAAACCACATCGTAGGCGTTGGCCAGGGCCCGGCCGGGGTCCGTCTCCAGCAAAGGCCAGTCCTCCGGCTTGGCGCTGGTAAAGGGATGATGCACCGCCACCCAGCGGCCATCCTCCTCATCCCACTCCAGCAGGGGGAAGTCCACCACCCAGCAGAAAGCCAGCGCGTCAGGGTCCGCAAGGCCAAGCTCTGCGGCCAGATGGGTGCGCAGCCAGCCAAGGCTCTCGGCCACCACCTGGGGCGAGTCCGCCACCGCGAGAATGAGATCGCCCTCATTCGCGCCGGTGAGTTCAATGATGGCGTCTTTCTCATCCTCACTGAGGAATTTGGCAATGGAGGAGCGCAGGCCATCCCGTTCCGCCTTGAGCCACACCAGCCCTTTCGCTCCCCGCTCCTTCACGCCCTCGGTGAGTTCGTCGATGCGTTTGCGGGAGTAGGAGGCCGCGCCGGGCGCGCAGATGGCCTTGATCTGACCGCCTGCGGCCGCGGTGTTGGCGAACACGCCGAAGCGGCTATTGCGCATGGCGTCGGTCAGGTCAATCAACTCCATGCCATAACGCAAATCAGGCCGGTCGCTGCCATAACGGGCCATGGCTTCGTGGTAGGTGAGCACCGGGAAGGGGCGTTCCTGAATGCGCATGTCGCTGATTGTCTCCACCAGCTCAATGAGCATGGCCTCGATCAACGCCCGCACATCCTCGCTCTCCACAAACGACATCTCCAGGTCGAGCTGGGTGAACTCGGGCTGGCGGTCCGCGCGCAGGTCCTCATCCCGAAAACAGCGGGCGATCTGGTAATAGCGCTCGTAGCCCGCAACCATGAGAAGCTGCTTCATCTGCTGGGGCGACTGAGGCAGCGCATAGAATTTGCCGGGATGGATGCGGCTGGGGACGACGTAGTCGCGGGCCCCTTCGGGCGTGCTTTTCAGCAGGATTGGCGTCTCGATCTCCAGGAAATCGGCCCGATTGAGAAAATCGCGCATGAAGGCGATAACGTTGTGGCGCAGGATGATGTTTTTCTGCATCCGCTCCCGCCGCAAGTCGAGGTAGCGGTATTTGAGACGCACCTCGTCTCGGACGGGCGTGTCTTCGTTAATGGGGAAGGGCGGGGTCTTGGAGGCGTTGAGGATGGTCAGATCATGGACTTCCACCTCGATCTCTCCCGTGGCCAGGTTGGGATTGACCAGCCCTTCGGGCCGGGCGGCGACGACGCCCCTCACCTGGATGACATACTCGGGCCGCACGGTCTCGGCCAGGGTGTGCGCGGGCTCGGAGATGTCGGCATTGAAGACGACCTGCACCAGGCCCGACCGATCCCGCAAGTCGAAGAAGATGAGCCCGCCGTGGTCGCGACGACGATGCACCCATCCCGCCAGGGTGACGGTTTGGCCTACATGATCCTTGCGCAATACGCCGCAGTCGATGGATTTGAGCATGATGGCAATCAGTCCTCCAGGAAAATGACAAGGCATAAAGAAAAAGCCGCTGGTCGGGCGATGGCCCGCGCCGCAGCGGCGTGTTTCTTGCAATTATAGTGGGTTCGGGGATGACTGGCAAATCTGGAGCGGAAAAGCGCGTTTACGTATGACACCCCACCCGCCGTTACTCCATCTCATCGGGCGCATCGGATTTGGAAGCTTCATCATCGGGCGTCCCTCGCCCTTTTTGTTCCATCTCCTCAGCCTCTTCCGGCTCCAGCAAAGGCGTGGCCACCTCCTCCTGCACGGAGGTGTAGTCTTTGGTTTCGGGCATGGCGGCGTGAACATGAATGCGTCTGAATTCCTTGCCATTGGCCACAGTCACAACCATATCGAACTCGATGTCATCGGGCAGCAGACCGAAGTCCTGCAACGTCCAGATGGTGGTAATGCGGTCGGAGAGGTTGGGCCACTGGTCCTTGGCCCACAGATACCGCTGGCGGCTGAATTGCCAGGTTTCCTCCGGCTGCCGCACAGGCTTGAACGCCTGATACTCCTTCCAAATCTCCTCGTGAGGCGTTAGAGGGAAGAGGATGTCGATCATGGCTTTCTGCACTACTTCGGGCCCGCGCCCAGTCTCGGACGACACCCAGTTGACGTGGTAGTTGTGGATGAACATGAAAATGCCGTAATGCGAGTAATCCTCAATACGTCGCAGGATCGCTTCCTTCTGGGCGTAAGCTCGTTCATAGGCTTCTTCCAAAATCAGATTGGGTTCCTCGATGCGCTCGTAATGCTCCTCATCATGATCGAAAATGTTAGGATCCAGATTGTACAGATACGCCACCAAGCGATAAATGCGACGATTGCCCACATTGAACTTCACCAGGCGCCCTTCTGCAATGAGGTCTTCTACGGCGTCGGCGATGCCGCGTTGCCGCGCCTGTTCGATGGCCCGCTCCAGGCCTGATTTCGGTTTGATTTTCTCCGCTCCGGCCACGATCTTGTCGATGAGTTTGCGGGCGTCTTGTTTGTGAATGCCGCCATTGGCCACGAAAAGCTGGAACAACGTGAGAACCACGCCCACGATGGCCACAGCATAGAGCGCATGCGTCTTCTCCACCACCAACACCGCGCCCATGATGTAACTGGCGAGCATGCCGCGGGCCCCTGCGAATCTCAGGGTCTTCGCCTCCGCCGAACCGGGCCGGATGCCTTTCTTTTCCAGCACGTCGTTGCGCACGAAGAACACCGCCGTGCTGGTGATAATGAAAGCGCTGACAAACCCAAACGCGTAATAACTCTCCACCACCACCACCTGTTTGATGATGGGAATCAACATGGCGGAAACGCCCCAAATGATGGCGATGCCGACGCGATCATCGTGGAGGAAATTGGGCAGACGTCCGAGTCGCGCTGCATTCGCGGCCACGGCCGCGCCGCCCACATAGCCGCCGCCCTGCGCCAAGAGCAAGATGATGGCCATGAGCGTGCCCGCGACGAACAGAAATGTCGCGCCAATGGATCCTGCCAGAGTCTCGGTAATGGCCCGGGAGACAGCGATATCGTAAGAGACCTGCTTGATAAACTCCTCATGATCCGGGGGCGGCGGCTTGGGAGGCCGGATGCGGCCACCTAAAATGCCCTCAAAAGGATTGACCAGCGCTTCCTCAGCGTAGATCTGCTCGGCAGCCAACTCATCGGCTTTGGTGACTTCCACAGCTTCCGGCGCCACTCCAGGACTCATCGCCTGCGTCGCCACGATCTCATACTCGATCAGCAACGTGCTATACCCTTCCGTAGCGGGGATGTCCCATACTTTGGCGGCGTAAAGTTGCGCCATGCCCGTGCCGATCAGGAACACCGCGGCCAACGTCAAGGCCACGCTGATCACCTTCCACTTGGGTTTGGCCGCATGTTTCCCACTGGCGGGAATCACCTCGTAGCCCGAAAAGCCCAGCATGGCGCTGGACATAGAGCGAAAGAAGAGTTGCATGATGATGACCGTGCCTAGCGCCGCCATATCCTGCTGCGCCCGCACCACATGCTCCACGACGCCCGTGGCTTGCAACCGGCGAATGATGCCATTGGTAAGAAAGGCCCATTCTGGGTGAAGAATGGCCTCGGTTGCTATCAAGGTGAGCGCGCCCAGCGTAAAGAGCGTAAAGGCGCCGCCGCCGATGAGAAACAGGGGGACCGCCTTTTTGGGCCCCATGAGCACCAGCACCACCATGATAAAAAAGGCGAAAAATTCGGCCAATAAAATCCGATAAGGGGCCAGTTCGGGCAAGACGAGCATGGTCACGTCCGCGGCGGAAATCGAACTGATGATGATGGTCAACACCGCGTCGACGAAGAACAAACTGGTGCCCACCCACGAAAGCCAACGCAGCCACTTGGGCCCGATGGCCTCCACCATGGGACCGCTCCCCCCCGCGTTGGGTCGCAGATAGCTGCCGGCCTTATACGCAGGCACGATGCCGAAGTACAGCATCACCGATAACACGACAAACGCCCAGATGGCGATGGGATGATAACCGGCCGCGCCGTGGATAGCCAGCAGCGTCTGATATGCGGCCACACTGAACGCGTCCGCCGCTATCTCGAAAATCAAGGCGAAAACGCCCAGGCCCGCGCCGCCCAGCAACAGCCCTTCCACCAGAAGTCTGGGGAGTTTACGATTGGCTTCGGCGCGTTCTGTTGCGGGGATATAGTTTTTGAAAAGCATAAGCCTTCAGTCTACAACCTTGTCTTTTTGGAATGCGTGGTGGATAATGCCTCAAACCCATACATCCTAAACAAAACAGCTTATTTTTGCAAAAACACTCCTGTATTCCCAGAGGATGAGCACGGATTTCGTCCCACATCACGACCATGCCAACCAAACCCTTTCCTGACTTCCATCCCCAATCTGGAACCACCGACATCGCCCGGGTGGATGACGTTGATTTCGAGAAAGCGCCCCTCCTCCCCGCCATCGTCCAAGACGCCCGCACCGGGCTCGTCCTCACCCTGGCTTACATGAACCGCGAGGCGCTGGCCCGCACTCTAGAGCTGGGCCAAACCGTGTTCTGGAGCCGTAGCCGGGGCGAGCTGTGGCGCAAGGGCGCAACCAGCGGCAATTATCAGGATGTCGTCA
>CAZDCN010000184.1:0-5273 GCA_964503945.1 uncultured Caldilineales bacterium | reverse complement strand
GTTAGCCTCGTCTGCGGAGACCTTCTCAGAGCCAGCGTTGGCCGAGCCTTCAACGTCGTCATGCGTAAAACGTAAAACGTGAGGCGCTTACGCATGACGCATGACGCATGACGAAATTGGCCGCCCGCGCCCGAGGCGAAATTCCCCTGACCCTTGACCCCGGACCCCGGACACCGGACCCCGGACACCGGACCAAAGAGACAAAGAAAACCTTGGCGTTCTTAGCGTCTTCGCGTGAGATTTTCATCTGCATCGGCGCGCCGTCGCTCATCCCTTATCCCTAACCTCCTCCCCCAACAGCGCCTGGGCCAGCCAGCGGGCCTCGGCCACCAGGTCGGCCTCCACCGGCAGCTCATAATCCTCGTTCACCCGCAGGGTCATGTGGTCGATGACATCGACCGCGCCTGGGGGCAGATCGGGCCAGCTACGCAGAAAGCGCACCCGGTCGAAGATGGACATATGGGGCGTGGAGACGCCCCGACGTCGTAGATATTCCTCGGCCACAACGCCCGCGGCCCGACGCGCACACACCCGGGCCCTGCCCTCGTTTCCTTGCGCCCGGGCCTGGTCCGCCATCTGCATCTCACGGGCGAATCGCGCCCGCCACTCTCGCGTTGGCATGCCCCGATTGTAGCACAAGCCCATGGCCCGCCGTAAACGCCGCCCTCCCGCCCAATCCGCGCCCGCGTTGGTGCGCCCCGCGGCCCATGAGATGGCCCTGCTCCTGGCCCTGGCCGCCCTCCCCGCCCTGTTCAACATCCAGAGCGGGGCCAGCTTCGAGCCCGACAAGGCCGCCATGCTCATCAGCCTGGCCCTGGTCGCGCTGTTCGCCCGGGGCTGGCAGGCCTGGCGCGAACGCGGGCTGCATCGCGCACCCATCCCGCCCGCCTTTCCCCTGGCGTTGCTGGCGGGCCTGGCCCTGTGGGCCGCGCTGGTCACCCTCACCGCAGCCGACCCGGTCACCAGCCTGTGGGGAAATTATGAACGGGGCTATGGCCTGCTGGTCGCGCTGGCGGGGTTGGTGTTTCTGGCCAGCGCCTGGGAGATGGCCGCGACGGGGAAAGCGTGGCCGTTGGTGGATGCCGCCATCCTGGGCGCGGCCATCCCCACGGTGTATGGGTATATGCAGATGCTGGGGTTGGACCCGGTGCGGGGCGCGGGCGTGAGCTTTCCCCTGGGCGAACGCGCGGCCTCGACCCTGGGCAACCCCCTCTACCTGGGCGATTACCTGCTGTTGACGGGCGTGCTGCTTTTGGCCCGACGGCTACTGCGCCCGCCCCCATCGCCTCTGGCCCGCCGCATCCTGGAGATGGGCCTCCTGCTCATCGCGGGGCTGCTGGGCCTCACCTTCAGCCGCAGCGCCTACCTGGGCGTCATCGTCGCGGGGCTGGCCCTGGCCCTCTTCGGGTGGAATCAGCGACGCCGCGCGGGCAATGGGGGGCGGCGGGCGCGCTGGCTGCTGGCAGGCGCGCTGACCGCAGCCGGAACCATGGCCGCGGGCTTGGCCCTGATGTGGCCCCGGCTGCAACATGGCGGCACCCTGCAACAACGCCTGCTCATCTGGCGGGCCGCCATCGATATGCTGCAAGCCCAGCCCCGAGCCTGGCTGCTGGGCCTGGGCTTCGATAACCTGGCCCTGGGCCTCGCACCCTATCTGCCCCCCACGCTGGCCCATTTCGAGCCCGATTTCGCGTTCCGCATCCCCGACCGGGCCCACAGCCTGCCCCTGGAGTTGCTCACCATGGCCGGGATGCCCTGGCTGCTGGGCTGGCTGGCCCTGGCGGCATGGCTGCTCTGGCGGCTGAGGCGCAGCCGCGATCCCCTGGCCCCATTCCTGGCTGCAGGCATCCTGGGCCGGGGCGCGCTGCTCCTGGTCAGTTTTCCCACCCATGCCCCCGATCTCGTGTTCTGGGCCATGCTGGGCATGGCCTTGGCCCTGGCATCGGGAAAAACCCAACGCGCGGAGGCCGCCCCGCCGTCCCTGGCTCCCGAATCCTGGCTGGTGTTGAGCCTCGCCGCGTTCGGCGTCTTCGGCTTCAGCCTCAGCGCGGCCTGGCCCGGCGGCCTCCTCCTCTGGCTCCTCGCGCTTGCCCCCCTGGCCGCGCTCACCCTCGCCCTCTCGCCCTCTCGCGCCTTCTCCCCTTCGCCCTCTCACCCTCTCGCCCTCGCGCTCCTCATCCTCCCCGCCATCCTCCTCAACCAGCACATCGGCCCGCCCGCGCAGTTGGCCTGGCTGTGGCTGCTGGGCTGGCTCATCCTCCTGGCATGGACCTCCACCTTCGCCGCGGCCGGAGCCCCCGCGCTTTCACGCTTCATGCAACTGGCCGCGCTGATCCTGGGCCTCACCCTGCTGCTGGGGGCCACGGTGCAACGCCCGCGGCTGGGCGACATCGCCTACAAAGCCGCCTGGCTCAGCCCCGACCCCAACCAACGAGACCTGAACCGGCATCGGGCGCTCACCCTCGCGCCCTACGACCACGTCATGGCCGCGAATCTGGCCTGGCTGGAGGCGCAGCGGGTGGCCGCGGACAATGCCTGGGAGGACGAGGGGCGTCTGGCGCGCGTCAACGAGCTCTACCAAAGGGCCATGGCCGCGCAGCCCCTCGCGCCCGAACCCGCGGCCGGCTACGCCCGCTGGCTGGCCAGCCTGCCCAACGCGCACGCCCACGCGCTGGCCGCGTTCGACCAGGCTCTGATCCTTTCCCCCCACGACATCACCCTGATGACCGACCGGGCCCTGGAGCTGGCCGCGCTGGGCCGCGTGGACGAGGCCGCGGCCCAACTCCGACGCATCCTCCAGCTCGATCCCCTGTACGGTCCCGGCTACGCGGCCCTGGCCCGGGTCTATCGTCAGATGGGGGATGAGGAGGCGGCGCGGGCGATTTTGGAGGAAGGCCGGGCCGCGGTGCCCTGGTGGAAGGCTCCGGACTAATCGGTATTCAGCAGGCTCGGCTCCCTCCCTCTGCGCGACAGGCAGGGATGGGAATTGGGAAGGCCTTTCGCCCGATGAAAATAGAGAATAGACGATGGATGAGGCGCAATGGTGTTTGCGCACCCTGTTCTGGAGACCTCGGAGGTCTGGCAGACCTCCGAGGTCTTTGCCGCTGCAGCCGGCAGCCGCACGCCGGGCGGGAGACGGCGCATGTTGCGAGCCTGCCATCGTCCATTGGCGGAACAATGCTCTCGGACGCCGTTTCCATGTCGGGACGCGCCAAAAAGACTTTCAAGGTCTGCCAGACCTTGAAAGTCTGCGGATAGCAAACCCATGAACGGCGGTTTGCCGAGAGACCATGAAAATAATCTGCGTAATTCAACTGATTTCTACCCCTGAATACTAAAATTACTTCCGCCCAAAACCCCCGCCGCCGGGCGTGGCAATGCCGATGCGGTCGCCCGCGCGGGCGTGGATGGCAGTCTTGCCGGGCAGGCGTTGGGGTTCGGAGCCGTCGCCCGGGATCAGCCAGTTCTCGCCCTTCGCGCCGGGCTCGCCCCCGGCCAGCCCGTAGGGCGCATGGCGGCGACGCTCGGTGAGCAGAGTCACCGTGGCGTCGGCCAGCAGCTCCACCTCCCGGTAGATGCCATCCCCGCCCCGGTGCAGCCCGTCCCCGCCCGAGTCCTCGCGCAGCTCGTAGCGGGTCACCCGCAGGGGATAGGCGTAGGCCAGGGCCTCGGCCGGGGTGTTGAGGGTGTTGGTCATGTGCACATGCACGCCCGAGAGCCCATCCGCGTGCGCGGACGCGCCCATGCCCCCGGCGATGGTCTCGTAGTAGGCGAAACGCTCCCCGGTGCGCGGGTCCACGCCGCCGATGGTGATGTTGTTCATGGTGCCTTGCGAGGCCGCGGGGACGAGGTCGGGCAGGGCCTGAGCGAACGCGCCCAGCACCGCGTCGGTGATGCGCTGGGAGGTCTCCACGTTGCCCGCGGCCACCGCGGCCGGGAAGCGGGCGTTGACCAGGGTGCCCTCGGGCGTGATGACCCGCACGGGCCGGAAGAGGCCCGCGTTGGTGGGCGCCGCGTCATCGGCCAGCAGGCAGCGGATGACGTAGAACACCGCGGAGAGGGTGACCGACGCCACCGCGTTGACGCCCCCCAGGGTTTGCGGGTCGGTTCCGGTGAAATCCACGATGAGCTCGCCCCCCTTCGCCTGGATGGTGACTTGAATGCCCAGATCCTCGTTGCCGAAGCCATCGTCATCCATCACGTCGCGGAAAGTGAACGCGCCTTGAGGCATGCGGGCGATGAGGTCCCGCACCATGCGTTCGGAATAGTCTTGCAGATGGGCCATGTAGGCCGCGAGCTGGTCCGCGCCATAGCGCCCGGCCAGGGCCCGCAGCCGCCGCGCGCCCACTTCCTGCGCGGCCATCTGCGCGGCCAAATCGCCCCGGCGCTCCTCGGGCGTGCGGCTGTTGCGCACGATCAGGTCCAGCACCCCCTCATCCAGCTCGCCCGCGCGCCGGAGCTTGACCGGCGGGATGATGAGCCCCTCCTGGTAGAGCTCCCGGGCCAGGGGCATGGAGCCGGGCGACATGCCGCCCACGTCCGCGTGGTGGGCGCGGCTGGCCACATAGCCCAACAGCGCGTCCTCCAGATAGACGGGGGAGACCAGGGTGATGTCGGGCAGGTGGGAGCCGCCGAAGTAGGGGTCGTTGAGCGCGACGACGTCGCCAGGCGCGAGCCGCCCGAAACGCTCCAGGCTGGCCTTGACCGAGAGGGGCATCGCGCCCAGGTGGACGGGGATGTGCGCGGCCTGGGCCACCATATCCCCGCGGGCGTCGAACACCGCGCAGGAATAATCGCGGCGCTCCTTGATGTTGGGGGAATAGCCGGTGCGGCCCAGCGCGCCGCCCATTTCCTCGGCGACGGCGGTGAGCAGGCTTTTGAAGATTTCCAGGAGGATGGGATCGGGATTGGCTGTCATGGGATTCAGATGGAAAGGGGGAATCAGGCGGGAAAGAGCTGACGATGGTCGATGGGAAAGTCGTGGGGACGTCGCTGGGCCAGGACGCGGAAAAGCCAGGGACCGGCTCGCCACAGCCCCGACAAAGCTCCAGGCAGCCGCTGGCTTTGGAAAACGATCTGCGCGCCCAAGCGTCGGATTTGCAACTGCCGCAGCCAGGGGTGCTGGCGAACGCGCTCGGCATAATCGGCAAAGCGAAAGTCCTTCGTCCGAAACGCATGATGCAAGGTTTCGGCCGCGACCTGTCCATAGCCCAGCGCAAAGCTGATGCCCTCGCCCAAGAGGGGATCGACGCCGGCCGCATCCCCCGCCAGCA
>CAZDCN010000183.1:0-5279 GCA_964503945.1 uncultured Caldilineales bacterium | reverse complement strand
CCCGAGCTGGATCGCCTGATCCGGGCGGCCAGGGAGGCGGGCGCGGCGGGCGCGAAGCTCAGCGGCGCGGGCCGCGGGGGCAACATGATCGCGCTGGTGACGGAGGCGACCGCGGGGAAGGCGGCGGACGCGTTGCGGGCCGCGGGCGCGGTGCGCGTGCTGGACATCGTCATCCCATCTGCACGTCCAACCTGACCTGTGGTACAATTTTCAACAACGCCCACTCGGTCTGAAAACCATTCCAAGCCAACATTGGTTGAGCTTACAACTTATGTCATGCGTAAATCGTGAAACGTAAAGCCTTTACGCATGACGCATCACGGTTACGGGGTTGGCCCGCCCGCGCCCGATGGGCGCACAGCTGTTCACTGACAACGGATTATGCCTCCCATGACTCCCACCGAAACCATCGCCATCATCGACGCGGACATCCGCAGCGGCGAGGATGAACTCGCCCGGGAGCAGGTCCTGGCCCGACTGCACGCGTTCGAAAGCGCGGCCATCACGCCCCTGTGGGTAAACTGGCTGCGATCCCGCGCGGACCTGCGCGTCGTGTGCATGGTCCACGATCTCACCCAACTGGATGACTTCCTCATCGATGTGTTGCGGGCCGCTCGGGGCGTCATCGGCACTCGGGCCGCACTCTCCTTCGGCGGGAGGGCGGACATCAACCGCTTGCTGGAAATCCCCATGGCCGCCAACGGCCAGCTCTATGCGGCCAACGTGCGGATAAAGCTGGCCCCCGGCTACGATCGGGAGGCCTTCGACGCCATCTGGGGCCTGCCCGAGCATCCCCAGGTCAAACCCGTCTGGCTGTTGCGCACCTACCACGGATTCAACGCCGATCTGAACATGCTGCTTTTCTCCGAGGAGTATCCAGCTATCAACGGTTACATCACCAGTTGGCTGCGCCCGGTGGAAGGGCTTATCGACACCCAGCTTTGCGATGTCATCGACTGGCGCCTGCTGGCCTCATCCGATGCGATGATCCAACTGGCAGAACGATTCTTTGAATTCAATCGGGAAGAGGACAACGGTTGATCGCATGAATGCCGCCTATCGCGACTTCATCAGACGCTTCAAATTGCTCATCAGCAAACGCCCGGATCTCATCACGGTGACATTGAGCAACATCTTCACCATGCGCCTAATCGGGAACAAAACCCACGGCGACCTGGCGGAAATCGCCATCGCGGAGTTCATCAACCAGTACATGTACGATTTTAGATCGGTGCATGTGGGCAAAGATTTGTATCGGGCCAAGTCCAGGGAAGAAGACATCAAAATCATCAATGAGATGACCCAGGAGGCGTTCCCCGTCAGCCTGAAAGCGTATGGTGACGGTCCCTTGCAGCTTTCGACCGACAAAAATTTTCGCATGTTTCCCCGATTGCAGTCGGAAGGAAAAGAGATTTCCGATCCTGCGAGGATTCGGGCGATTTTCGACGATGATGCGTTTTCCGATTTCGGCGTTATCAATGTGCTGCCACTGATCTACGATGAAAAAGCCCAGCGCTGTAACATCATGATGTTTGATTTCGACAAAGCCAGGACCAACACGGCGGTTATCCGGTTAGAGGAAAGCGGTCGGGGCAGACGGCATCCAGTTTATCGCTTTTATGATGCAAATGGGGCGTACGTTTGCGAGGTGCGTTATGGCGGGCCATCCGCCAATGCTTTGCAGCGGGGCCTATGGACGCACACGCGAAAGACCGTAGATTATTTTGTGAGCCTCACTGGCGGTTGGGTGGCTTATTCTCACAACCTTGTACTTGTCGAATTGTTTTCGCACGCCCTGGTTTCCAGCCAGCAAGGACATGAAAGCGCTCTGGGCGAAGTCAAGAGAGACATCGATCGATTGCGGGGAGGCATGCCATGAGCTCAACAGCAGTGCAGCAACCCCTCTTCGATGACGTCGTGGCCGTGCCGCCCACTGAGGGGATCAAATACGCGGGCTCCAAGTTGAAGCTGTTGCCGCATATCATCGAACTGGTGCGCAGCACCGACGCCCATGTTATCCTGGATGGCTTTTCGGGCACGACCCGAGTGTCGCAGGCTTTGTCTCAGCTGGGATATCGGCTCATCGCCAACGACATCGCCGTCTGGTCGAAGGTCTTTGGCACCTGTTATCTGCTCAACAAGCGTCCGGCATCGCATTACCGCGAGCTTATCGATCATTTGAATGCACTGCCGCCCAAATTCGGCTGGTTTTCCGAACATTACGGCGGACGCGCCGACGACAAATCATCCAGGCATGCCGATGGATTGAAAAAGCCTTGGCAACTTCACAACACCATGAAGCTGGACGCCATCCGCGAGGAGATCGACTCTCTGGATCTGGACAACGTGGAGAAAGCGGTGGCGCTGACGAGCCTGATCCTGGCGCTGGACGCGGTGGACAGCACCATCGGGCATTACGCTTCCTACCTCAACCACTGGTCCCCCAGGTCCTACAACCCAATGCGCTTGAAAGTCCCTCGCCTGATCCCTCAACACGAGGAACACGCGGTTTTTCAAAAAGACATTTTCGACCTGTTGCCGGAAGTTGAGGTCGATCTGGCTTACTTCGATCCCCCTTATGGCTCCAACAACGAAAAGATGCCGCCCTCTCGGGTGCGATATGCAGCCTACTATCATTTGTGGACGACCATCATCCTCAATGACCGCCCGGAGCTATTTGGCAAAGCAGGGCGGCGCCGCGATTCGTCGGACAAGCTGGCGGCATCGGTTTTCGAGGAATTTCGGCGCAACCCGATCACCGGGCGCTTTATCGCAGTCGAGGCCATCGAAAGGTTGTTGACCTCCGTCAACGCCCGTTACGTGCTTCTTTCATACAGCTCTGGCGGCCGAGCCACCGCAGAAGCCCTCCATGACGTCATCAAGCGGGCGGGCAAGCTGTTACGCGTCGTCGAGGTGGATTATCGCCAGAACGTCATGGCAGGCATGCGATGGACCCACGAGTGGGTGAAAGACGCATCGAATCCCCACCGCGAATTTCTTTTCCTCATCGAAAAATCCTGAACGCCACCCAATTCGGCCATTTCGTGATATCCTGGCCATATCCATCATGGCGCTCGCGCCATGGCTCAATCCCCGATATCGATGATGACAACACCAACATCCTTCGAAACCATCCTCTTCGACATCGCCGAGGGCGTGGCGACCATCACCCTGAACCGGCCCGATCGCCTCAACGCGCTCACCACGTCCATAAGCCAGGAGATGCTGGCCGCGCTGAAGACCTGCGCCCGAGATGACATGGTCCGCTGCGTGGTCATCACCGGCGCGGGCCGGGCCTTCAGCGCCGGGCAGGATCTGGCCGAGTTCGCGCAGGTGGATGACGATTTTTCGGTGGCCGATCATCTGCGCCACGGCTACCACCGCCTTGTGCTGGCCATGCACCAGCTGGAAAAACCCATCCTCGCCGCGGTGAACGGCGTGGCCGCGGGCGCGGGCCTGGGCCTGGCCCTGGCCGCGGACATGCGCATCGCCTCGGACAAGGCCAGCTTCGTCACCGCGTTCATCGGCATTGGCCTCGCGCCCGACAGCGGCGTGAGCTGGCATCTGCAGCGGCTCATCGGCCCCGCCCGGGCGTTCGAGCTGCTGGCCACGGGCCGGAAGGTCGGGGCGGAGGAGGCTCTGCGCCTGGGACTGGTCAACCAGGTGGTCCCTGCAGAGAGTCTGGAAGAGACCGTCAACGGGCTGGCCCGCCAACTGGCCCAGGGCCCCACCCGCGGCATCGGCCTCACCAAACGGACGCTGAATAAGGCCGCGGACATGACGCTGGCCCAGGCCCTGGAATACGAAGCCCAGATTCAGGAGATCGCCATTCGCACCCGAGACCATCGGGAGGGCGTGCTGGCCTTTCTGGAAAAGCGCCCGCCGAAGTTTGAAGGGCGTTGATAGTGTTTGCAGACTGTTGGATAGTTAGGAGATGAACATGAATCCTGTCCAAGAATTTGATCGCATCACCTTCGACCCTAACGTCATGGCCGGGAGAGCTTGCATTCGGGATACACGCGTCACGGTTTCACTGATTTTGAATCTCATTTCCAATGGCATGACAACCGAGGAGATCATTGCAGCGTATCCTTATCTTGAACCTGAAGATATTGCACAAGCCTTGCGCTATGCAGCCTGGCTTGCAGAAGATACTGTGTTCGTTCACTTCCATTCCGATAACTATCTCGCACTCACTTCATAAGGGAAATCACCCATGCGCGCTGTCGGCTCATCCATTCCCCGCTTCGACGCCAAAGACAAAGTCACGGGCCGCGCCCTCTATCCGGGCGACATCCACATGCCCGGGCAGCTTCACATGAAAATCCTCTGGCCCGACCAGGTTCCCGCCCGCATCACCCGCTTCGACGCCTCGAAAGCCGAGGCCGCGCCGGGCGTCGTGGCCGTGCTCGCGGCCCATGACGTGCCCGTCAACGAATACGGCCTCATCATGCCCGACCAGGAGGTGCTGGTGGGGCGAGTCGGCGGCCTGGTGCGCAGCATTATCGACCAGGTAGCCCTGGTTATCGCCGAGACCGAAGCGCAGGCCGAGGCCGCGCTGGCGCTCATCGACATCGCGTACGAGCCCCTGCCCGGCGTGTACAGCATCGAAGAGGCCCTCGCGCCCGACGCGCCCCTGGTCCATCCCGAAAAGGGCGACAGCAATGTCCTCCTCAGCTACAAAATCCGGCTGGGGAATGTGGAAAAGGCATTCGAGCAAGCTGACGTCATCGTCGAACGCACCTACCGCACCCATCCCCAGGAGCACGCGTATTTGCAGCCCGAGGCGGGCCTGGCCTTCCCCCGGCCCGACGGCAAGATCGAGGTCATCGTGGGGGGACAGTGGATGCATGAGGATCGGGAGCAGATTGCCCACGCGCTGGGCCTGCCCGAAGATCAGATCGTCGTGCGCTATCCCCCCGTCGGCGGCGCGTTCGGCGGCCGCGAGGACATGAGCGTGCAGATCGTGCTGGCCCTGGCCGCGCAGAAGACAGGCCGCCCCGTGAAAATCCAATGGACGCGAGGGGAGTCCATCCGCGGGCATCACAAGCGCCACGCCATGATCGCCCACGCCAAATGGGCGGCAACGCGGGATGGCCGGTTGCTGGCCGCGCAGGTGGATGTCAGCACCGACGCGGGGGCCTACGCCTACACCTCCACCAAGGTGCTGGGCAATCTCACCCTGGCCTGCCTGGGCCCCTACGAGATCCCCAACGTCAGGGTGGATAGCCGCACCGTGTACACGAATAACATCGCCGCGGGCGCGTTTCGGGGCTTCG
>CAZDCN010000182.1:0-5305 GCA_964503945.1 uncultured Caldilineales bacterium | reverse complement strand
AAAATCCTACTCCTCGACTTCACGCGTGAACAACTCCAGGACTTGATGACATCCTGGGGCGAGCCCGCGTATCGCGGAAATCAGATATACGACTGGCTGCACAAGAACCTGGTCACTGATCCCTTGCAGATGACCAACCTGCCCAAGCCCCTGCGGGAGCGCCTGGCCGCCGAGACCGTCATCAACCCCTTGGAGCTCATCGTACAGATGGATGACGCCCGCGGCGAGACCCGCAAGGCCCTTTTCCGCCTGCCCGATGGCGCCACCATCGAAGTGGTCCTCATGCTTTATGACAAGCGCCGCACGGTCTGCATCTCCACCCAAGTGGGGTGCGGCATCGGCTGCCCCTTCTGCGCCACAGGCATGGGCGGCCTCACCCGCAACCTCAGCCCGGGTGAGATCATCGCCCAGGTGCACTGGTTCGAGCGCTGGCTGCGCCAGGACGTCGCCGACAGCGAGGGGCTTGTGGTGCAGCGCCCCAGCCGGGTGA
The DNA here is from genome assembly GCA_964503945.1 of uncultured Caldilineales bacterium. GTDB lineage: Bacteria > Chloroflexota > Anaerolineae > J102 > J102 > M2005. Next base: position 4,815 of record CAZDCN010000182.1, on the reverse strand, counting down.
CCAACATCGTCGTCATGGGCATGGGCGAGCCCCTGGCCAATTACGACGCCACCCTGCAAGCCCTGAGGGCCATTGCCGACCCCAAAACTTTCGCCCTCTCCGCCCGCAACATCACCCTCTCCACCGTGGGCCTGGTCCCCAAATCGATCGTCTGGCCGAAGAATCCCTGCCCATTCGCCTGGCGGTGTCGCTGCACGCGCCCACCGACCGCCTGCGCAATAAGCTGGTCCCCATCAACAAACGTTATCACCTGCCCAAACTTATCGACGCACTGGTGCGCTACCAGGAAAAGACCCGCCGTCGGGTCACCTTCGAGTACGCCATGATGCGTGGGATCAACGATTCGGTGGAGCAGGCGCATCTGCTCGTCGATTTGCTCACGCCCGTGCGCAAGGCTCACGTCAACCTCATCCCCCTCAACCCCACGCCCGGCTCCCCCTACCAGCCCAGCTCCGACGAAGCCGTGCGCCGCTTCCAACGCGTGCTAGAGGAGGCGGGCGTCACCACGACGGTGCGCCTGCGCCGAGGCGTGGAAATCAGCGCCGGATGTGGACAACTGCGTCAGGCTGTGCAGCAACCTGAGGTGCTGCAGTTCATCCGAGGTTAGTCAAGGGGCCGAGGCAAGCACGTCGCGCAGGGCTTGCAGGAGGGGCTGGATGCGAGAGGCATGCAAACGATAGCTGGCTCGGTTCACAATAAGCACGGCTTGCGAAGGCATAATTTCTCGCAGCTCCACCAGATTATTCGCCCGCAGGGTGCTCCCCGTCTGAATGATATCCACGATCAAATCGGCCATATCCACCAACGGGCCCAGCTCCACCGACCCATTGAGATAGATGAATTCGGCGGAGATGCCACGACCGCGGAAGTATTCCTCGGCCAGACGAGGGTATTTGGTGGCCACGCGGGGGCTGATCTCCAGGCGCAGGGGACGCTGTGGTCGATCCGCGGGGGCCGCGACCGAGAGACGACAATGCCCAAAAGGCAGCAGCAAAGGCTCATACACATCCGCCGCCCGCTCTCTCACCGCATCGAGCCCGGCGATACCGATATCTGCCGCGCCCTGCTCCACGAACACGGGGACGTCCATAGGCTTCACGAGAAGATAAGCCAGGGAGCCATCCTGGCTGGGGATGATGAGCTTGCGCGCGTCTTCGGCTGCGGGAGGAGACCACCCCGCGCGGGTTAGCCAGATGAGCGCGTCGTCAGCCATGCGGCCTTTGGGCAGGGCGATGGTGATCATGAGCAGGGCGATTCAGAGTTGCTTGAGCCAATCGGTCGCGGGGAGAATGCGGATGCCTGTGGAAGTTTCAAGCTGGATACTACCGTCGCACAGGCAGCGCACGCGGCGGATAAAACGGTCAGGATTTTCCGGGCCAAGAGCGATGGCAGCGATCAGCCCTGCGGCCCGGGCCTCTTGAGCCAGGCGCACATGATCGCCGCAAGCGCATGGGTAAACGATCATATCGGGGGAAGGGTCGGGTGACGGGCCTTGCAGACGGGTTTGAGCCAGGAGGATGCGGTCGAGATAGAAGGCGCAGCCCACGGCGGGCATATCGGGGCCGAATTCGGCCACGAGATTATCATAGCGACCACCGTTGACCACGGAAAAGCCGATGCCAGGGGTGTAGGCTTTGAAGGTGATGCCTGTGTAGTAATGCATGGCTCGCACATCAGCCAAATCGATATCGAAAAGGCTTTTGACGCCATACCGATCCAGTTCAAATTCCACCTGGCCCAGCCAGTCCACCGCAGCGCGCATGACGTCGTTCAGGGCTAAACTGCGAGCTCGGGCGAGGACGCCATCTCCCTGAGGCCCGAACAAACTCAGCAAACCCAGCACCGACGCCAGTTGCGGGCCAGACAGCCTCCACGCCTCGGCCAGGTTCCGCACATCCTCCTCGCTCTTGCGATCCAGCGCGTTTTGCAGGGCCATGGCAGGAGCGCTATCCAGCCCCAAATGCGCCAGCAAGCCATGGAAATAGCCCAAATGTCCAAGAGTAAAACGGAATTCCTCAAGGCCCACCTGTTGCAAAGCCAACGCGGCCAGGGCCAGCACCTCCGCGTCCGCTTTGGGCGAGCCCACGCCCATGAGCTCAACGCCAGCCTGCCAGAACTCCCGCTGGCGGCCCGCGCGCGGTTCATCAAAGCGGAACACGGGTCCGGTATAAAAATACCGCTGGGGCAGGGGTTGATCGTAAAGTTTAGAGCCTACGATGCGAGCGGTGGGCACAGTCAAGTCGGGGCGCAGGGCCAGGATTTGGCCGTCCCGGTCAAAGAAACGGTAGAGCGTCTCTTCGCTCTGCTCACCCAACTCCGTGAGAAAAGTGTCCGCGTATTCGAAGATGGGTGGAATAATCTCCACATAACCCCAGGTTCGGGTAAGGTCGCGCAGAGCGGTTTCCAGTTGACGTCGGCGTTGGGCTGGGCCGCCGAAATAGTCGGCGACGCCGCGGGGGATAGAGGGCATGGACAGCGGTTGAGCAAGAGGCGAAAGGGTGTGGAAAAAGGCCGTTGGAAGCTCTTGCTTCCGAGCTTTATTTATGCAGTAGCCAGGGCGGCCTGTTCGGCCTCGCGAGCCCGACGGAATTCATCATACACCCGCCCAATGCCCGAGCGGATCTGAGATTCGATCTTGGAGGAGCGTTTGGAAGGAATAGGGAACCAGGGCCGCATCTCAGGTGTGAGCAACGTCGCCACCTCCTGCTTAGTTAACCCCGCATCAAATAAGTTTTTCGTGCGCTGACGCAGAAAGGTGAGATATTCGATGAGATAGTCGAGCTCATTGACGCTGCAAATGGGGCCATGGCCAGGCACAATGTATTTTGGATTCAGGCGTTGAATCAGAAGGAGGGCCTCCAACCATTCCGCGGAATTGGCCTGGGTCATGAAGGGATGTTGGTCGAGCCAGACGATGTCCCCTGAGAACAGAACCCGTTCTTTGGGTAGCCAGATAATGCTCGTGGCTGGCGTATGCCCTTTAACATGAATCACTCGCACCACCCGATTGCCGCGCACAATGGTGAGACGATCCTGAAACGTGATCTTAGGCACAACGATGCGGAGATCACTGAACTGGGCTCGGATCTCGGGAAATTTCTTGAAGCTGTCCCGCACACGCTGCTTGAAATTCTCGCCGTAATTGCGCATGTGCTTCCAGGCAAGTTCGTGAGCAATCACAAGGTCACTAAGCCACTGACTGCCAAGACAATGTCCGCGATGGTGATCGGTAATGATCACGTAGCGGATGGGCATGCCTCCACTGGTCTCATCGATGGTCTGACGCCAGGCTTTGGCTTCATTGGGAATCATAGGCGTGTCGAAACAAACCACACCCTCGGAGGTAACCATGAAGCCGGTATTGCTGTTATAAAATCCGGTCTCCGCGTACACACCGGGAGCAAGTTCAAACATGATGATGCGGTCCTCAGTCTTCAGAAATCAAATCGGGGAGGTCGAAGGCAAACGCTTGAAGCAAGTGTAGCGCTTTGGTCAGGGTGTCAAAGTCAGGAGCAACGCCTTGGATCAGGTCATGGGTTCCGCCCCCCTGAACCCCGGCAAAGGTTTCCTTGAGTTCAGCCAAATTGTCCAGCATGTCCAGAGGAACGTTCTGGCTACGGCCCGCGATCCAGCGGGGACGCTCCTGGTCCCCGCTGCCCAATACGGCTACGACATTAGGGAAGGAAATAAGGGTCTTGAGCAGGCTCTCCATATCCCACAGTTCGTCAGACTCGAGGATGTGATAGACCACATCCACGCCGCCAGTGTGGGGGGCTTCGGCGATAAGACGCTGGGCCTCGGCTCGGGTGAGCAACTCTCGGGCCTGTCGCACAGTGCGTTGGCTTTGCTTCACCTGCTCCTGCAAGCGTTCGATGGTCGCGGGCAAGTCATCCAGGCCCGTGCTGAGACGGGCGGTGAGTTCGCGGGTGATGTGGATGCGCTCCAGATGGTCGCGGACAGCGCGACCGCCGGCCAGGAAGTGCACCCGGGTTTGATCGCCGCGGCGCTCCATGCGGGTGATGACCAGATGCCCGATCTCCGCAGTGTTACGTAGGTGCGTTCCCCCACAGGCCGACCAGTCCAGGCCCTGGATCTCAACCACCCGCACCAAGCCATCCACCCGAGGGGGTTTACGCAGGGGCAAACGAATGGCCTCCGCCAGGGAGTATAGGCGGGCGGTGACGGGACGGGCTTCCGCGATGGCGGTGTGGACGTAGTCCAGCACCCGACCAATGGCCTCGTCGTCCGGGGGCGGCCCGGGCAGATCGATGGTGACGCTGTTTTCGCTGAGGTGAAAGCCAATGGTGGGGCGATAGAGTTGATCCTGGAAGGCGGCGGAGAGGAGGTGCTGGCCGCTGTGCTGCTGCATGAAGTCGAAGCGGCGGGCCCAGTCGATCTCGCCATGAGCCTCGTCCATCTCCGCGGCCAGGGGCGCTTGTAGCCAATGGATGATGCGCCCCGCCTCGTCGCTGGTGACGTCGACCACCGGGATGCCAGCCAATACGCCCGTGTCGTGGGGTTGGCCGCCGCCGGTAGGATAGAAACAGGTGCGGTTGAGAACCGCGCCCGGGCGACCGTCGACTTCGAGGCGATGGAGCACGCGAGCGGTGAAGGCGGTGCGATAAGGGTCCTGCCAGTAGAGTTTCGTGGTGGATGGGATGGTGCTGGGGATAGTGGACATAGAGGGGGTTTTTATGAACAGAGAAGCTTTTTCAGCATTTTTGAAAATGATGTTCAGAAAGGCGCCATGGGCGGCGGCGCGCCGATACGGATGAAAATGGGAACGCGGATGACGCGGATGCTTCGCAACGCGGA
>CAZDCN010000181.1:0-5306 GCA_964503945.1 uncultured Caldilineales bacterium | reverse complement strand
CATCAGCGCTCACTTTCGTTGCGCCGAGATGAACGCAGACGTAAGCAGTTACGGATGACAACTATTTTTCTTTATGCTATACTTGTTTTCATCCCGGCACTTTGGAAAACAGACCCTTTTTTTCGTCCACGCTAAGAGTTTTCGGCGTGGTGTTCAGGCCAAACGACCATCCGTCGGAGCCTCTTGGCCTTTCTCAACCCCATTCCCAATCCTGAAAGGAGGAGAGTCATGTCAAAGCGCACTTTTTTCATCCTCATGCTTGTAATCGCGATGGGGGTCGTTTTGGCGGCCTGTGCAGCGCCATCAGGGGGAGGAGCAGGCGGCGCGGCGGGTACCATCAAGATCGGCATCAATGCGCCGCTGACCGGTGATATTCCTAAGGTGGGGGAAGGCACGAAGTACGCCGCGGAGATGTGGTTGGAGGACAATCCGGTGCTGGAGGTTGGCGGGAAGAAGTACAAGGTGGAGCTGGTCATCGAGGACAATGAATCCAAGGCGGAGTCGGCCACCAAAGCGAATACGAAGCTCATCACCCAGGATGAAGTGCTGGTCATCGTGGGCCCGCAATCGTCCAAGCAGGCGGTGCCCGCGGGTGGCGTGGCCAACGACCTGAAAACCCCCATGATCAGCCCCTGGTCCACCAATCCCAACACCACCAAGGACCGCCCCTGGGTCTTCCGCACGCCTTTCCTGGACCCCTTCCAGGGGCCCGTGCTGGCCAAGTTCGCCACCGAGGAGTTTGGCGCAGAGAAGGCTGCGGTGCTCTACGACGTGGCCAGCGACTATCCCAAGGGCCTGGCCGAGTATTTCAAAAACGCGTGGGAAGAGATCCACGGGCCGGGCTCAGTGGTGGCCTTCGAGAGCTTCACCACCAAGGACACGGACTTCAGCGCCCAGCTCACCAAGATCAAGAATTCGGACGCGGATGTGCTCTTCCTGCCCCAGTACTACAACGAGGTGGCCCTCATTGTGCCCCAGGCCCGGCAGTTGGGCTGGGATAAGCCCATCCTCGGGTCCGATAGCTGGGGTTCCGCCGAGTTGACCAAACTCTGCGGCGAGCCCTGCTACGGCAGCTTCTTCAGCACCCACTACGTGGCCAAGGGCGCCAAGGGCGCGACCAAAGAGTTCATCGATCGCTATAACGAGAAGTATGGGTACGTGCCCGATGACGTGGGCGCGCTGACCTGGGACGCGATGAACATCGTGAAGAAGGCCATTCAGGACTGCGGCGAGATCACCGGCGACATCGAGAAGGATCGCCAGTGTGTGCGGGACGCCATGGCCAACATCAAGGAGTTCGAGGGCATCACCGGCAAGATGAGCTTCAACGACCAGGGCGATCCCATCAAGTGCGCCGTGATCGTGAAGATCAACGACCAGGGCGAGTTCGAGTTCTATAAGCAGGTCTGTCCGGAAGGCTAATCTCCCCCATTGCTCCGGCCCAACGTCCGACGCCGGGCGTTGGGCCTCTGTTTATCGTCGGGCGCAATGGGGACGTTCGCCCCTCTTCGCTATCTAAACCCCGACCCTTTTCTCCACCCAGCGAGGAGCGAGTATGACTGCCTTCTTCCAAAACGTCGTCAATGCTCTGCAGTGGGGTAGCTTCTATGCGCTCATCGCGTTGGGCTATTCCATGGTGTATGGCGTGCTGCTGTTGTTCAATTTCGCGCACGGGGATATCTTCATGGTGGGGGCGTACATCGGTTTCTTTGTAGCTACGACTTTTTTGGCGCTGTTTGCATCGGGCGTGGGACTCATCGCCCTGCCATCCTGGGCCTTGCTCGTGTTGATCATCCTGGCCACCATGTTCCTCACGTCCTTTGTGGGCATGGCCGTGGAGCGCATCGGGTATCGACCGCTGCGCAATGCGCCCCGGGCCTCGGCCGCGATCACCGGCTTGATGATCGGCATCATCCTGGAGACCGCAGTCCTGGCCATGTTCGGCGCTCAGCGCATGAAATTCCCCGATCTGCTGCCGGGGCTCAGCTCGGCGGCCCAGCCCACCCTCGGCGGGGTGATTATTTCCTGGCAGAAGATCCTCATCGTGGGCGTAGCCATCGTCCTCATGCTGTTGTTGCAGTGGTTTGTCAGCAACACGAAATGGGGCATGGCCATGCGGGCCATGGCGTTCGATTTCGCCGCGGTGCCCCTGATGGGCGTGCCGCTCAATCGCATCGCCTCCCTCACCTTTGCGCTGGGGTCCGCGCTGGCGGGCGCGGCCGCGGTGCTCTACAGCATGGCCTATCCCGTGCTCGACCCCTACATGGGCATCACCGTGGGGTGGAAGGCGTTCGTCGCCGCCATTCTGGGGGGCCGCGGCTCGATTAAGGGCGCGGCCATCGCCGGTTTCATGCTCGGTTTTATCGAAATTTTCTCGGCGACCATCTTCCCCTCCACCTATCGGGACCTCATCGCCTATTCCATCATCCTCATCATTTTGGTCTTCCGACCCCACGGCCTGTTTGGTGAGGAGCACACGGCCCGACTGCGGTTGTAACGGAGGCTGCCATGACAACGACAACCCCGGGAAAAGCGACCCAAGGCGGGGGCGTGCGAGGTCTGTTCGGGAGGATGACCTCGTCCTTCAAGCAGGTTCCGGCTCTGGGATGGCTCTTCGCCGCTCTGGTCATTGCGCTGATCGAGATGTACTTCGGCAAATTCCTGGCCGAAGGCGTCCTGGGCTTGGATAAACTCCCCGCGTTGTTTGGTTCGCTGATCATTTTCAAAAAGCCAAGTCTGCAATTCCCTTTTATTTTCAATGATTTGGGCACGATTGCCGCGGTTATCGTCTATGACTTGGTGATCTATGCGATCCCGTTGGTTCTGGTGAGCTTGCTGACCAAGGGGCTGGCCAACAAGCTGGCGGGCCTCCTCTACAGGCGATCGGTGCTGGTTTCGGTGCTGATTCACATCCTGCTTCTCTATCTGGCGCTGCGGTTGTGGACCGACATCAGCACCTATCGAGAGCTGGTGACCCGGCTGACCATGATCGCGGTCATCGTCACCCTCAGCCTGAACGTCATCAACGGCTACATGGGCGAGTTCTCCACCTCCCATCCCGGTTTCATGGCGGTGGGCGCGTATGTGGCGTCGGCCTTCACCATCGCCCTGTTCACCAACAGCAACTATTTTGGCGAAGCCAAACTTCCAGGCTCCTGGGCGCCCTTTCTGTTTCCCATCGCCTTGCTTCTGGGCGGCGCCGTGGCCGCGGTCAGTGCGCTCATTGTGGCCATCCCATCCTTCCGCACCCGCGGCGACTACCTGGCCATCATCTCCCTGGCTTTCATGTTCATCGTCAAAAGCTTTTTCGAGAACCTGGAGGTGGTGGGCGGCCCGCGCGGGTTGGGCGGTCAGCCGGACCTGGCGACGTTTCCCGTCATCTTCGTGTGGATGGCTCTGGGCGTCTGGATCATCAACAATTTCGTGCGGTCCACCCTGGGCAAGGCGTTGAACGCGGTGCGGGATGATGAGCTGGCCGCGGATGCCATGACGGTGAACACCCGCAAGACCAAGATGACCGCGTTTTTGTTCGGCGCGTTCTGGGCGGGCCTGGCTGGCGGCCTTTTGGCCCATGTGCTACGCTACATCAACCCCGGCTCCTTTGGTTTGCAGAAACTGGCCGAAGTGCTGGCCATGGTCTATTTCGGCGGGCTGAACTCGGTGTTGGGGTCCATCGTGGGCGCGGTCAGCATCAACCTGTTAGGCGAAGCCCTGCGCCCGCTGGAGCTCTACAAGTGGATCGTGATCCCGGTCATCCTCATCCTGGTGATGATCTACCGCCCCACCGGGCTCATTGCCTTTCGCGAATTCGATCTGGGCGAGATCGTCAAGCCCAAAGACCTAAAGGAGGGGGACGATGCCGCTGCTTGAAGTGAAACACATGACCCACTATTTCGGGGGCCTGCGCGCGGTTCATGATTTCAACCTGAGCATCGAAAAGGGCGAAATTCGCGGGCTCATCGGCCCCAACGGCGCGGGCAAATCCACGGTGTTCAATCTCATCACGGGCATCTACCGCCCCACCGAAGGGGATGTGCTGTTCAAGGGCCAAAGCATCGTGGGCAAGCATCCCTATCAGATCGCGGCCATGGGCCTGGGGCGCACCTTCCAGAACTTGCGTCTGTGGCGCCACATGACCGTGCTGGAGCATGTGAAGATGGCCCGCTACTCCAAGCTCACCTACGGGCTTTTCGGCGCTTTCTTCGATACGCGCCAGCGCCGCCGGGAGGAGGCCGAGGCCGAGGCCGTGGCCCGAGAGTTGCTGGACCTGCTGGGCGTGCACAACGTGGCCCATGAGAAGGTCACCAACCTGCCCTACGGCATGCAGCGCCGGGTGGAGATGGCCCGGGCCCTGGCCGTGGAGCCGGAGATCCTCTTCCTGGACGAGCCCACCGCGGGCATGAACCCCGAAGAGCTGGCCGAGATGATGGACATCATCCGTCAGGTGCACGCCGAGTTCGGCATGGCCATCTTTCTCATCGAGCACCGGATGAAGTTCGTCATGGAGCTGTGCGAGCGCATTCAGACCCTGGTGTTCGGCGAGGTCATCGCCGAAGGCCCGCCCGAGGAGATCCAGAACAATCCCAAAGTCATCGAAGCCTATTTGGGTGAGGAGGTGGAAACCTGATGCTGCTCTCGGTTCGCAATCTCCACGTCTCCTACGGCCATATCAAAGCCCTTCAGGGCATCGACTTTGATGTGGACGAAGGGGAGATCATCTGCATCATCGGCGCGAATGGCGCGGGCAAGAGCACCACGCTGCGGGCCATCTCCCGGCTCGTGCCCGTGCAGGAAGGGGATATCCTTTTCGAAGGCAAGAGCATCCTCCATGTCCCGCCCGAAAAGGTCGTCAGCGAATTGGGCATTTCCCACGTGCCCGAAGGCCGCCGCATTTTCGGCAATCTCACGGTGAAGGAAAACCTCACCCTGGCCACCTACGCGCGCAAGGACAAGGAGAACATCCAGCGGGACCTGGACTACATGTTCAGCGTGTTTCCCCGGTTGGAGGAGCGGCTGAACCAGAAGGCGGGCACCCTCAGCGGCGGGGAGCAGCAGATGCTGGCCGTGGCCCGGGCGTTTATGACCGCGCGGCGGGTGATGATCCTGGACGAGCCCAGCATGGGCCTGGCCCCCCTGCTCATGCTGGATATGTTCAAAGCTCTGGAGGACATCAACCGGGAGGGCACGACCATTTTGCTGGTGGAGCAGAACGCGCGCATGGCTCTGAAGTTCGCCCAGCGCGGCTACGTGCTGGAAACGGGCAAGATCGTGCTCTCGGGCCCCAGCGGCGACCTGCTGAACAATCC
>CAZDCN010000180.1:1910-5321 GCA_964503945.1 uncultured Caldilineales bacterium | reverse complement strand
CGGATGTGTTCCGGCGTGCTGCCGCACCACGCGCCGATGATGTCCCCCCCCAGGCCCGCCAGCTCCAGGGCCAGCTCGGCCATCACCTCGGGCGTGCCGTCGTAGTGGATGTGACCGTGGTCGTAGTGGGGCAGCCCCGCATTGCTCTGAGCGTAGATGTACACGCCCTCAGGCCGCACGGCCAGCATCTCGCGAATAACCCGGCGGATCTCATCGGGCCCGTTGCCGCAGTTGGCGCCGATGATCTTCACCCCCATCGCGGCCAGCTCCTGCACGGCCTGGGCCGGACTCACGCCCATCATGGTGTGATAGTTGGTGTCGAAGGTCATGGTCGCAGCGATGGGCAGATGACTCACCCGTTGACAGCCCTCCACCGCGGCCTTGACTTCATTCAGGTCGCTCATGGTCTCGATGAGGAAGAAATCCACGCCGCCTTCGGCCAGGGCCGCGGCCTGCTCTGCAAACGCGTCCACCGCAGCCTCATAGGTGAGTTCGCCCATGGGCTGAAAAAGCTCCCCCGTGGGTCCCATGGACCCGGCCACGAGCACGTCATCCCCGGCCACCTCTCGGGCCAGGGCCGCGCCCGCGTAATTCAGCTCATGCACCCGGTCCTGCAGGTTGTGCAGGGCCAGGCGATAGCGGGTGCCGCCAAAAGTGTTGGTCTCGATGATCTGCGAGCCCGCGTCCACATAGCTCTGGTAGATCTTTCGAATGATGTCGGGGCGCTCTACATTCCACAGCTCGGGCGCGCCGCCCGTGGTCAGGCCCATTTGTTGCAGCATGGTACCCATGGCGCCATCGCCTACGACGAAACGGTTGGATTCAATCAGTTGAAAGAGGTCTCTTGGCATGTTGGCACTTTTCCGTAATTGTTTGTTATGGGACAAAAAGTTGCACAGAGAGCCACAGAGGAAAATCTGGCGTTTCTCAGAGGATTTTTAGGGGCTTCTGCGCCTCTCTGGCATCCTTTATAAACCTCTGTGTCCCTCTTCGATTCTGGCTTGGCCAGGTCAGGAGTGGGGTTGGGATTTCGGGTTGGAGGGTTGCCTGCCGTCGCGGTAGCCGATGACCCGGGCGGGCGAGCCCACCGCGATGGCCAGGGGAGGAATGTCTTTGGTGACCACCGCGCCCGCGCCGATGACCGCGCCCCGGCCGATGGTGACGCCATCCATGACGATGACGCCCACGCCCAGCCAGGCGTCGTCCTCGATGATGATGTCCCCCTTGGAGGTGAGGGGCTGTTTGGCGATGGGCGCATCCAGGTCGGCCATGCCGTGCTGGTAGGGGTAGAGCGCGCAACGGGGGGCGAGCTGCACGTGGTCACCGATGCGGATGCTGCCCAGGGCCGCGGTGAGGTTGCATCCCGACTGGATGTGGGTGTGCCGGCCGATGACGATCTCGCCCCCGCGGATGGTCTCGAAGATGGTGTAGCGCTGCACCGAGGAGTAGTCGCCGATGCGGATGCCGCCGCCGTCCCGATGCGCGTACAGGGTGACGTGGTCATCGATGAACACCATTTGGCCGAGATGGAGGTTCGGGCAGTGGATGTCTGCGCTGGGGGAGATGAAGCTGCGCCCGCCCAGGCTGATGAGCTGGCGTCGCGCTTTGTAGGGCCCGACCAGCTTCATGGCCCCGCGCAGGCAGGCGCCGCCGATAAGGGGCAGATGCGAGAGGGCGAGCAACAGTTTGATGAGGCGCAGGCGCATGAGCGCGGAGGTCAGAGCTCGGAGGCAAGGATCGCCGCCAGGAATTCGGCGGGATGGAGGAGGTAGGGCGTGTCTTTGCCCGCAAACAAGGGGCCCAGCCGCCACAGGCAGCCCGGTTCGTGCACCAGGATGGCGTCGGCCCGGCTGTGGAGCAAGGGCGCGGCCACGGTTTCGGCAATGGCCGCGGCAATGTCGGGGTGGCGGCGGGAGAGGTCGTGGCTGAAGCTGCAACAGCGCGCGGGCGACTGCTGGATGATGAGGCCGGGCACGGCCTCCAACAGGGAGCGGCAGGTCTTACATGAGGGCGCATCGCACACATCTAGCAGGATGATACGGCCCTGGTAACGCAGTTTGGGAAGCAGATGGTCGATGCGCTCGCTGACCCAGGCGCACCAGGGGCGGACTTTGCGGGCCAGAGATTCCGCTTCCGCTGCCAAGGGGTCCCGGGCCAACAACTCGGGGATATGGGTCTGAAACATGCGCAGGCAGGCGGTGGAGGGGGTGAGGACCGCCTCGATCCCCTGGAAGACCCCCACGGTATGGCGGGCTGCGTCTCGGGCCGCGTCATCGAAGCCCGCCTCCAGCGCGGGCAGGCCGCAACAGGTCTGCCCTTTGGGGATGTGCATCGCCCCGCCTGCGGCCTCGCCCACGCGCTGCATGGCCCGCAATAGTTGCGGGCGATGAGCCTGAACCAGGCAGGGCGCGATCATGCGAAGGGGCGAAGGGGCGAAGGGGCGAAGGGCCAATTCATGCGCAGGTTGACCTGGCGATGGCGACTTGCCGTCGGCAAACCTGACTTTCATGACCTCGTTTCCCTTGGCGGCTTAGCGTCCTGGCGTGAGATTGCGCAGGCGGACGAAGCGGCGTTTGCCTTTTTGCAGCACCTGGCCGTCCGGGCCCGGTTTGGGGTGCAGGGTGATGTCTTTCACCACCTGGCCGTCGATGCGCACGCCGCCGCCTTTGATGTCCCGTTTGGCCTCGCCCCGGCTTTTGGCGAAACCCGCGCGCACCAACAAGTCCACCACCGTGTCCTCGGGCCCGACCTGGAGTTCGGGCATGTCCTCGGGCAGTTCCTTTTTCTGGATGGTGCGGATGAAGTGCTCCTCAGCCCGGCGGGCGTCTTCCGCCGAATGGAAGAGGGTGACGATCTCTCGGGCCAACATCATCTTCAGGTCGCGCGGGTGCAGTTTGCCCGCCTGGAGATCCGCGAAGAGCTGGTCGATTTTCTCGGGATGCCAGCTCGTCACCAGCTCCGCGTAGTTGCGCATGGCGTGATCGGGGATGGACATGACCTTGCCGTACATTTCCTCGGGCGGCTCGGTGATGCCGATGTAGTTGCCCGTGCTCTTGCTCATGCGCTCATGCCCGTCGGTGCCCACGAGGATGGGCATGGTCAGCGCGATCTGCGGGCGCAGGCCAAAGGCTTCCATGAGCTTGCGTCCGGCCATCAGGTTGAAGAGCTGGTCGGTGCCGCCCAATTGCACGTCGGTGCGCAGAGCCACCGCGTCATACCCCTGCATGAGCGCGTAGAAGAACTCATGCAGCCAGATGGGGTCGCCCGACGCGTAGCGTTTGGAGAAGTTGTCTCGGGCCAGGAATTGTTGCACGGTGAAGTGGCTGGCCAGGCCGATGACATCCTGAAAGGTGAGCTTGCTCAGCCATTCGTGATTGTAGCGCACCTCGGTCTTTTCGGGGTCCAGCACCT
>CAZDCN010000180.1:0-1900 GCA_964503945.1 uncultured Caldilineales bacterium | reverse complement strand
GCCTCTTCCAGGGTCTGCTGGGGCCGGGCGCTGTTCTTGTCGCTGGGGTCGCCCACGATGCCGGTGAAGGTACCGATGAGGAAGATGGCGTGGTGGCCCAGCTCCTGGAACTGGCGCAGTTTGCGCATGGTCACCGTGTGGCCCAGGTGCAGGTCGGGCGAGGTGGGATCGTAGCCGCAGTAGACGCGCAGGGGGCGGCCCGCGTCGCGGCTCTCCTGCAGGCGCTGACGCAGCTCCGCTTCCATGTTCTTGTAGGTTTGGGCGTCGCCGAAATCGACGCCGCGCATGAGGATGGTGAGTTGGTCTTCGACGGGCGGGAATGAGGTCATGATGGGAGATTAAGGTTGGGATAAAGGATATAGGAGTGGGAGTGTAAGATGCAGATGATGTTGAAGAGTCTGAGGTCAGAGATCGGAGGTCTGAAGTCTGAAGATGACTGTCCTGACCTTGGACCTCAGACCTCGGACCTCGGGCAGGGGTAGTATTTGCGCTATCTGCGTCCCCATGTTCATCGATATCCACGGACCATCGACCGCACTCATTCTTCCAACAGCGCGCGGGCGATCTTCAGGGCCATGGCTTTGCTCATCTGGCCCTCCATCTTGCCCCGCAGGATGCCGTTTTTGTCGATGAACCAGGTGGTGGGCATCCGTTTGAGCTGGTAGAGGGGGTTGACCGTGGCGTCGGGGGAGATGATGATGGGGAAGGTGAGGCCGTTTTCCTGGACAAACGCCTTGACCTTCTCCGGCTTTTCCTCCACGTTCAGGCCGATGATCACAAAGTCTTCGCCTTGCAGCTCCTCATACACTTGCTGGATGTCGGGGAGCTCGGCCACGCAGGGCGGGCAGTAGGTCCCCCAAAAGTTGAGGAAGACGACCTGGCCGCGAAAGTCGGCCAGGGAGAGCATGTCGCCGTCGGGGGTGGGCAGGGTGATGTCGGGCGCGGGCTCGGTTCCGCTGAGATCGGGCAGGGGCGCGGCGAAGCTGCCGCAGCCTGCGAGGATGAAGGCCGCGAGCAGAAGTGCTGAGAGGAGCAAAAGGGTGCGGTTCATAGCTGCTATTTTACCCCACCCGTGCTAAAATCAGGGAATGATGGAGATCATCCGACATCCCAGTGTCGCTGCGCACACCTATGATCAGGCCCGATGGGACGAACGCTACCGCGCGGGCCGCAAGGTGGGCGGGCTGGAGCCCGACGCCTGGTTCGTGGAACACGCCCGCTATCTGCAGGGGGGCCGGGCGTTGGATGTGGCCTGCGGCCGCGGGCGACACACGTTGTGGCTGGCCCGCATGGGCTACCAAGTCGATGCCGTGGACATCAGCCTGGAAGGGTTGCGGCGGCTGGCTGAGCGCCTGGAGCAGGAGGGGCTGGACGCCCGCGTGCGCCTCATCCAGGCCGACCTGGAGGTCTGGCGGCCCGATCCCAACGCGTATGACCTCATCCTCGTGTCCCGCTATCTCAACCGCGAGCTCATCGCCAGCTTTTGGGATGCGCTGAAGCCGGGAGGGCTTGTGCTCTATCGCACCTTTCACACCGACTGGGCCCGCCTGCGTTCCGATTTCCAGCGGGGTTTCCTGCTCCAACCGGGAGAGTTCACCCAACTGTTTCGGGATTGGGAATGGCTGGCCTATGAGGAGCGCCGTCTGCCGCCGGGGGGTGAGGATCGGGAGGATTGCATGAGCGGCATCCTGGCCCGCAAAGTTGAATCATGACGGTTTCGTAAATCGCCGTTTCAACCTCCCGGAGGTGGAAACGCTTATTTTCAAAGCAGGTATCATGAGCGTTTGCACGCCGATAAGGAATGAAAATGCAGTCGCAAGTCGCAGGTCGCAAGTCGCAGGTGAAGCTGCGCAAGATCACCCGGAGCTGAAGCTCCGGGCTACGATACGACGCCGGGTGA
>CAZDCN010000179.1:0-5328 GCA_964503945.1 uncultured Caldilineales bacterium | reverse complement strand
CAGCGCATGCTGTGAAAGCCATCGCTGGCCCAGAAATCCACATCCACCGGCGCGAGGGGACGGTCGAGAGGCTGGTCGGTGATCTCGGGTTCGGTGATGGCGTACACCCGGACGTTCGCGAATCCTCGCGGCTGAGCTCCCGCCTGCCAACGCTGGGCGCCTCCGTCGAACAGGTAGGCCAACACCTGGCCTTCGGGAAAAGCAGGCTCCGAGGGAATGGCGCTGCTGCAAAAGCGCAGGGAGCTTTCATCATAGAGGGCGGTGAAATGCCAGGTCGCCGGGGGATTGGGGCCGGCATCCAGGCGCCATTCCACCACGCGACAGATGTTCGACCGATCGATCTGCGGCTCCCAGGCCCACAACCGATTGATATTCTTGGGCGCATCGTTCCAATCCTTCCACGCGTCCGGATTCACATTGCTGAGGCTGAACCAGCCGGGGGTGTAGGCCAACGCGCCGCTATAGCCATACGTGGGATTCACCCACCAGAAGATGGAAAAGCGATTGACCACATTGTGCAAGAAGCCTTTCACCAGCAGGCGATCGCCCGAGATGGCTTCGGGCGGTGACGGCGGCGTGCTCACCGGCGTGGGCGTGGGCGTGAGGATGATCTGCGATCCCGCCGTCTTGAACGCCACCCGATCATCGCCCAAATAGCCTCGGTTTTTGGAGGGTGCGTAATCGGGAAACAGCTTGTAGGGCACCAGGTAAGGGGAGGCCTGGCTGGAGATAGGGATGCTGAGTTCGCCGCGGGGGCGATTCTGGGCGTCGTAGATGACGCCGCCGATCTGGTTCGTGCCATAACCGTCCCTGTACAGGAACAGCCATTCCGGCTCGGCGTCATTATCGATGTTGATCTGGATCAACCCGTCATCAGCATACGCCTTCCACTGCGGCGGTTTGATCTCCTCCAGGTTGACATTAAGAGGGGTCGCCGGGGTTGGCTTTTTCTCGTAAAAGAAGACAAAATAGATGATGATGACGGCGAAGATGATGCCCAGAATCGCCAGAATGGTGCGGAACATGGGGAGCGTCCCTTAGCCTGAGGGAGAAGGTTCGGGGTCGGGTGACTGGGGTTCGGGCGTTTCCAACAGGGCCAGGGCCAGGACCTGTTCGAGATGGCTGACGAATTGGATGTTTAGGGCCCGGCGCACGTGTCGGGGAACTTCCGCCAGGTCCTTCTCATTGCGTTTGGGCAGGATGACCGTCTTGAGCCGATTGCGGTGTGCGGTCAACAGTTTTTCCTTCAAGCCTCCCACGGCCAGCACCCGCCCGCGCAGGGTGATCTCGCCGGTCATGCCGATGGTGTGATCCACCGGGCGTTTGGTGAGGGCAGAGATGAGCGCGGTGGCGATGGTCACGCCCGCGGAGGGCCCGTCTTTGGGGATGGCGCCTTCGGGAAAGTGGAGGTGGATGTCGTATTTATCGAAATCGAAGCCCTCGAAGCCATAATCCGCGGCGTGACTGCGGGCGTAGGAGAGCGCGGCCTGGGCCGATTCTTGCATGACCTCGCCCAGCTGGCCGGTGAGGATGAGCCCCCCTTTGCCGGGCATGATCAACGCCTCCACCTGCATCACATCCCCGCCGCCTTCGGTCCAGGCCAGCCCCGTGGCCACGCCGATCTGAGCCCCGCCCTCCAGCTTGTACCCTTCGTAGCGGGGCGGGCCCAGCAGATCGTGGATGACCGCGGGGGTGATGCGCTTGCGGATGGATTTGCCCGCGGCCACGCGACGGGCGAGCTTGCGAAAGACCTTGGCCAGCTCCCGCTCCAGGTTGCGCACGCCCGCCTCGTAGGTATAGTGACGGATGACCTCATCCAGGGCCGCGTCGCTGATGTGCAGCCCCAGCTCCGTCAAACCGTGCTCCTTGAGCAGGCGAGGGATGAGGAACTTGCGGGCGATGAGGTGCTTCTCGAAGTCCGCGTAGCCGGGGAATTCGATGACCTCCATGCGGTCCAGCAAGGGGGAAGGAATCTGGTAGGGATTGTTGGCGGTGGTGATGAAGAGCACGTGGCTGAGATCGTAGGGCGCGTCCAGGTAATGATCGCTGAACGCGTAGTTCTGTTCGGGGTCCAGCACCTCCAGCAGGGCGGCCGAGGGGTCGCCGCGGAAGTCGTAACCCATCTTGTCCACTTCGTCCAGCATGAACACGGGATTGACCACGCCCGCGGTGCGCATGGTTTGGATGATGCGGCCGGGCAGCGCGCCGATGTAGGTGCGACGATGCCCCCGAATCTCGGCCTCATCTCGCACGCCGCCCAGAGACACGCGCACAAACTTGCGGCCCAGGGCCTCGGCGATGGATTTCCCCATGGAGGTCTTGCCGGTGCCGGGCGGGCCCACGAAGCACAGAATGGGGGTGCGCATGTTGTTGCCGGCCAGCTTGCGCACGGCGATGTGCTCCAGGATGCGCTCTTTGGCCTTCTTCAGGCCGTAGTGATACGCCTCCAGCACTTCCTCCGCCCGATCGATGTCGATCTCCTCTTCCTCGGGCTCGCCCCAGGGCAGGTCCAGCAGCCAATCGAGGTAAGTGCGGACGATGTTCGTCTCCGGAGCCATGGGCGGCATGGCGCTGAGGCGTGCCAGCTCCTTGTTGGCTTTGGCCTTCACCTCCTCGGGCATGGCCGACGCCTGGATGCGCTCTCGCAGCTCCACGATCTCCTGGTTGAATTCATCGCCCTCGCCCAGTTCCGCCTGGATCACGCGCATCTGTTCGCGCAGGAAGTATTCCCGCTGGGAATCCTCCATCTTGCGCTGCACCTGCTCGTGAATTTCGTTCTCCAGCTCCAGCACATCCAGCTCCTCGGCCAAAAAGATGCTGGTTTTGCGCAGGCGCTCCATGGGATCCAGGGTTCCCAGGATCTGCTGACGCCGGTCCAGGGGGATGGGCAGGGAGGAAATGATGAGATCGGAAAGCCAGCCGGGATCGTCCGCGTTCATGGCCGCGATAAGCACTTCTTCAGGGATGGCGGGATTGAAGAAAGTGACCTTCTCGAAGAGGACGAGCACGGCCCGCCGCAGCATTTCATCGTCATCCTCGAAGGGGATGATGGGTTCGGGAATGCGGCGGCCCAACACTCGCAGATAGGGGCGCTCATGGACGATCTCGAGGATTTCCACCCGGTATTCGCCGTGAGCGAACACGCTTTGGGTGCCGTCGGGCATGCGCAGCATGCGTTCGACGGTGATTTCCGTGCCGAGCCTGTAAAGGTCGTCCACCGTGGGCATCTCCACCGACGGGTCCCGTTGGGCCGCCACCAGCAGGGGCAGGTCTTCATCCTGGGCGGCCTCTAAGGCGCGGCGGGAGATGTCCCGGCCGATGAAGATGGGCGTCACCATGCGCGGATAGATGACGATATCGCGCGAGGCGATGACGGGATATTCCTGGATCAGATCGTTCTCATCCAGTTCGCGTGGGGGCGTTTGCAAGTCGGAATCTTGCATGGTGGCGCTGAGGAAAGGGAATTCCTCATGAAAGCGTCGCATGAAGGGGTCGTTTGGATCGTAAGGCATAGTTTTTTGAGATGGTATTCGTATTTTAGTGGCGCCAGTCTCAGAGACAAGGCTGGTTTCGTCAAACGTGAAACGTCATGCGTCACGTTCTGACGTTTCACGATGGACGTTTGTCCCATGGCGCAGGCTCGGCCAGCCTTGCCGCCGAAAGCGTTTCGCAAGCGACGTCAAAGTTTTTTTCGAGTCAACATGGGCGTGAATTGGCCGTCGATGGGCTCAGCAAAGCGGGCCCAGTCGTCAGGAGGCAGAGCCTGGGGAAATAACTTCACCCAGGCTTCTCGCACTGCGGCCACAACGAAGATGGACCCGGCCACGAGGACAAGGTCTTCTTCTGCCGCCAGGGAGAGGGCCTTCTCCAGGCCCGGATGCGCGTCGGGGGTGACGTACAGGTCTTTGTCGGGGAAGAGGTCTCGGGCGACGGCGTACAGGCGCTGGGGGTCCGCGGCTCGGGGATGAAAGCTGCGGGTGAGGATGATGGCGTCGGCCTCTTCGCCCAGCGCTTGCAGCATCCCGGCGATGTCCTTGTCGGCAGATGCGCCGAACAGGAGGATGAGGCCGCGGCGGGGAAAGATGTGCAGGGCGTTGCGCAGCCGGGTGGCGCTGTCCCGATTGTGGGCGCTGTCCAGCAGGATGGTGGGACGGCTATGGAGGGTTTCCAGGCGACCGGGCCAGTAGGTCCGGGCCAGCCCCTGGCGGATGGTCTCCTCCGACAGGGAGAGCTCATCCAGGGCGTCAAGCAAGGCCACGGCCAGGGTGGCGTTGACAGCCTGATGTTCGCCCGCCAGGGGAACGAAGGCTTCCCTAATGGTACTATGTGGGCCGTAGATGTCAAGCCGGAGGCCGTGGGGAGACCGTTCCAGGATCTCCCAGCGCCAGTCTGTCCCCACGCGAATGAGGGGCGCCCCGGCATCCGCAGCGGCCTCTTCGATGACGGCCATGGCGTCGGGCGGCTGGGGGCCTGTGACCACGGGCGCGCCGGGCTTGATGACGCCTGCCTTCTCGCCCGCGATGGCGACGATAGTATCTCCCAGCAGATCGGTGTGTTCCAGGCTGAGCGCGGTGATGGCGCAGGCCTTGGGCGTGATCACGTTGGTGGCGTCCAGACGCCCGCCCAATCCCACCTCGATCACCGCCCAATCCACGGAAGAGCGGGCAAAGTGCATGAAAGCCAGGGCGGTGATGATCTCGAAGGTGGTGGTTCGGGGCAGCGCGGCGATGACGGGCTTCAGCTCTTCCCACAGGGTGATGAGCTGTTCGCGGGAGATGAACGCGCCATCGATGCGCATCCGTTCGCGAAAAGTGTGGAGATGGGGAGAGGTATACAGGCCCGTGCGACGCCCCGCGGCTTGCAAGATGGATGAGGTCATCGCCGATGTGGAGCCCTTGCCCTTACTGCCCGCGATGTGAATGGAGGGAAACGCATCCTGCGGATTGCCCAGAAGCTCCATCAACGCCCACATCCGGTCGAGGTTGTAGGTCTCGGCGTTGTAGGGATGCTGGCGGTTGCGGCTGTAATCGACGTGGGCGAAGATTTCCCGCAGGGTGCGGGCGTAGGTGTCGTCTGTCATGGGAAACCAATGGAGGTGACCGTCCCATTTTATCCCAACAGCGCGGTGATCGACAAAGTGAAGCCATGAGTGCGCTTTCCCATCACGCGTCGGCGACCGGGGAGGAATCTTCCGGTCCAAAGCCTGCGCGTAGATCACCCGCGGGTGGCGCAGTCCCATGCCCGGGCTTCTACGGTCGCGCCGACCCGCCCGATCGCCCGGAGCTAAAGCCTCCGGGCTAGAAACGACGCCCCGTGAACGGGGCTCTT